>JANYHW010000117.1 GCA_025358885.1 Cytophagales bacterium
GTTCGTTACCACATTATCCGTGGTGCATTGGATACTGCCGGAGTAGGAGGCAGACAGCAAAGCCGTTCAAAGTATGGTGCCAAGAGGCCGAAAGCTGGCGCCGCCGCAAAAGGAGCTCCAGCCGCCGCCAAGCCAGCCAAGAAATAATATTAAGAAGTCATGAGAAAATCAAAACCGAAAAAGAGATACCTCCTTCCTGATCCCAAGTTCAGCGACACGTTGGTTACCAAGTTCGTGAACTACATGATGGAACAAGGCAAGAAAAGTGTAGCCTACAACATCTTCTATGATGCCATTGGCATTGTAGAAAAGAAATCAGGTGAGAGCGGGCTCGAGGTCTGGAAGCGCGCGATGAACAACCTAATGCCATCCGTGGAAGTAAAGAGCCGCCGCGTAGGGGGTGCTACTTTCCAGGTGCCGATTGAAATCCGCCCTGAGCGCAAGATCAACCTCAGCATCAAGTGGCTCATCGACTACTCAAGGGCTCGTGGTGAGAAGACCATGATGGACAAGCTGGCTGCCGAAATATTGGCCGCCTCCAAAGGCGAAGGTGCTGCCATCAAGAAGAAGGACGATACCCATAGAATGGCAGAGGCGAATAAGGCATTTTCACATTTCAGATTCTGATAGCGTAATGGCAAGAGATTTAACATATACCAGAAACATAGGTATTGCTGCGCACATTGATGCCGGTAAGACAACCACCACTGAGCGCATCCTGTACTACTCAGGAGTTAATCACAAAATCGGTGAAGTGCACGATGGTGCTGCTACCATGGACTGGATGGACCAGGAACAGGAGCGTGGCATCACCATCACATCTGCCGCTACCACCGTTTACTGGAAATATAAAAGCAACGAATATCACGTAAACATCATCGATACGCCCGGGCACGTTGACTTCACGGTAGAAGTGAACCGCTCCCTTCGTGTATTGGATGGTTTGGTGTTTTTGTTCAGCGCTGTTGATGGCGTTGAACCCCAGTCGGAAACAAACTGGCGCCTGGCTGATAATTACAAAGTAGCCCGCATTGGCTTTGTTAATAAAATGGACCGCGCTGGCGCCGATTTTCTCGGTGTATGCAAGCAAGTAAAAGACAAGTTGGGCAGCAGGGCCGTGGCTTTGCAATTGCCGATCGGAGAAGAAGATGGTTTTAAAGGTGTAGTTGACCTCGTGGGTTTCAGGGGAATTGTCTGGAATGACGCCGACAAAGGCATGACTTTTCAGGAGATTCCGATCCCTGCAGACATGCTCGAAGAGGCCAAAGAATACAGAGAGAAACTTCTGGAAGCCGTTGCTGAAGTAGACGAGACTTTAATTGAAAAGTATTTTGTTGACCCGAGCTCGATCACGGAGGCGGAGATATTGAAGGCTTTGCGCGAAGCCACCGTGAGCATGAAAATCGTTCCCATGGTGTGCGGCTCATCTTTCAAGAATAAGGGGGTGCAAACCATGCTTGACTATGTCATGGAGTTGCTTCCTTCACCCCTGGACAAAGATGTCATCATCGGCACAGATCCTGACACAGGTGAGGAAGTATCCATCAAACCTGACGAAAAGGAACCATTTGTAGCCTTGGCATTCAAGATTGCAACAGATCCTTTTGTGGGTCGCCTCTGCTTTATCAGGGCTTATTCCGGCGTACTGGAATCTGGTTCATATGTATACAACACCCGCTCGGAGCAAAAGGAACGTATCTCACGCGTGTTTCAAATGCACGCCAACAAGCAAAAACAGATTGACAGACTCCCCGTTGGAGACATCGGTGCGGTTGTAGGGTTCAAAGACATCAAGACAGGCGATACACTCTGCGATGAAAAACGCAAGATTGTGCTGGAATCCATGGTATTCCCTGAGCCGGTTATTGGATATGCCATCGAACCCAAGAAGCAAGCTGATTCAGACAAACTGGGGATGGCCATTTCCAAGCTGGTGGAAGAAGATCCTACCCTTCGCGTGAATACTGACCACGAAACAGGACAGGTTATCCTTCGCGGTATGGGTGAACTCCACCTGGAAATCATCATTGAGCGCTTGAAACGTGAATTCAAAGTAGAGATCAACCAGGGAGCACCCCAGGTTGCCTATAAAGAGTCCCTTACCAAATCGGTTGAGCACAAGGAAGTTTACAAGAAACAAACCGGTGGTCGCGGTAAGTTTGCAGACATTGTGTTTGAGATCGGTCCCCGTGAACTGGGTCCTGAAGATAAACCGGGTCTTGAGTTTGAGAATGACATTGTCGGCGGTGTGATCCCCAGGGAATTTATTCCGGCCATTGAAAAAGGCTTCGCCCAGGCCATGGTGAACGGACCTTTGGCTGGTTACCCCATCGACTCAATGAAAGTACGCTTGTTCCACGGTTCTTATCATGATGTTGACTCTGATTCATTGTCATTTGAATTGGCAGCTCGCATCGGGTTTAAAGAAGCGGCAAGAAAGTGCGGACCTCAGTTGCTGGAGCCTATCATGGGTGTAGAAGTTATTTCTCCTGACGAATATACCGGTTCAGTGACAGGGGACTTGAACAGAAGAAGAGGAATCATGAAGGGTATGGACACCCGTGGTGGTGCACAGGTTATAAAAGCCGATGTGCCGCTGTCAGAATTGTTCGGATATGTTACCGATTTGCGCACGATCACTTCAGGACGTGCCTCCGCTTCGCTGACATTCTCGCACTATGCTCCCGTGCCCAGGGCATTGGCTGAAAAGGTAATTGAGGAAGTGAAGGGTGCCGTTGCTGCTAAATAAGACACTATAAGGCTATGAACCAGAAAATAAGAATTAAGCTCAAGTCGTACGATCACAACCTGGTCGACAAGTCTTCAGAGAAGATTGTACGCGCTGTAAAAGCAACTGGCGCTGTGGTCAGCGGACCCATTCCTTTGCCTACGGAGAAGGAGATTTTCACTGTGCTGCGTTCGCCCCACGTGAACAAGAAGTCACGTGAGCAGTTTCAACTGTGCACATTCAAACGCCTGGTGGACATCTACTCCAACAGCGCCAAAACAGTTGACGCCCTCATGAAGCTTGAACTTCCGAGCGGCGTGGATGTTGAGATAAAAGTGTAGTGGATGCCGAATAGAAATTTCACCGTCCCGTCCCGATAGCTATCAGAACGGGACGGTTTTTTTTATGACGAAAAAAGGAGATATAAAAGCAAAAACAGAACAGCAGGCATCTCCTGATTTCTACTGGGAGAATGGCTTTATGGTTTTCACGGAGGCTTATCATAGGAAGCGTGGTTATTGTTGCCAATCAGGCTGCCGGCACTGTCCTTATGGTTTTCGCAAGGAGGGAAACCCTTGAACTATTTGCCCCGCAAGAATATTGTTAACTGTTTCCAGAATTCATTTGCTGCCTCAGCAGGCAGCATGGAATCGTTCATCACTTCCTCCATCAATTTTTCCTTTTGCTTTCGTAGTGCTGGCGCATGAAGAAGTTCCCTGAATTTTTGGTCAATACTTTCATCCAGCCATTTCTTTTTCTGTTCGTTTCGATAATGCTGAAAATATCCGGAGGAGGATGTGTGACGTTGGAATTCCTCGATCATATGCCAGGTTTCTTCAATGCCCCTGTTCTCAATGGCAGACATAGTCAAAACGCGCGGTATCCAGCCTGATGATGATGCGGCCTGGAGGTGGAGCGCACTTAGTGCATCTGCCCTGGCCTGATTCGTGGCCTTCAGGTTTTCTCCGTCGGCTTTGTTGATTACAATACCATCAGCCATTTCCACTATTCCCTTCTTCATTCCCTGTAACTCATCCCCGGCACCCGCCAGGAGGAGCAACAGAAAGAAGTCAACCATACCACGGACGATAGTTTCGGATTGACCGACTCCCACAGTCTCAATGAGGATGACATCGAAGCCTGCCGCCTCACAGAATAAAATTGTCTCGCGGGTATGATATGAGACACCCCCCAGGGCGAGTCCTGTAGGTGTAGGCCTGATGAAGACGTGGGGGTTACGGCTCAAATGTTCCATGCGCGTCTTGTCACCCAGGATACTACCCTTTGATTTTTGGCTTGAGGGGTCAATCGCCAACACGGCAACCCTCTTCCCCGACTTAGTAAGCAGGCCGCCAAATTGTTCGATAAAGGTGCTCTTACCAACGCCAGGCACCCCCGTGATTCCGATGCGGACCGATTTTCCGGTGTGTGGAAGGAGGGTCTTTAGCAGGCCTTCAGCCCTCCTGAGGTCGTCCTCGCGAGTGCTTTCGGCAAGGGTGATTACCTTCGACAGCACGGCCCGGTCCCCTGCCAGGATTCCCTTCACGAATTCCGGATCACTAAGGTTTGTGGAGGGAGCGGTTTGCATCGACGGGGTTGATTTACAAAGCTAAATTTTTAAATTTACTCGCGCCACCGAAGCCCGCATGAAGAAATTCTGGTTCCAAAGCCTTGTCATCACTGTCTTCGTGTTCTTCATGCTTTGGGGTGCCAATGCTGTAACTGATCTAAAGATATTCACCGCATTCGACACCATTGGCCAGTCCATGAAGGACTTTGAGCTCACCGATTATGCGTTTTCAAAATTGCGGCCTGACCCGATACCAGAGCAAAGAATAATTCTTGTCAATATTGGAGTCCTGAAACGCCGGGAGCTTGCCATGGAACTCCTGATGATCAATCAGTACAAACCAAGGGTGGTAGGCATGGATGAGTTGATTGATTGTGAAGGAGGGCTTCGCGATAGCATCAATTGCCCTCAGTTGCTGGATACACTTGGAAACCTCATGCTAAGCAATGCGATACGGGAAGCCGGCAATGTTGTATTGGGGGTAAGGCTATTGCAGACAGACTCGTTGGCCCAATTTGATATCGACGTGTATGATTCGATTGAGTACTCCGACCCGATCTTCAATGACTTTGCGAAGCAGGGTTTTGTCAGCTTGCCTACGGGAGCAACCTACCAGGAGGATGTTAAGTTGTGCCGCTCGATCTTCCCAAAAATCAATGTAAATGGAAAAGATGAATTGGCATTTTCAGTCCAGATTGCCATGCAGTATGATTCTGTAAAGACTAAGAGATTCCTGGCGAGGAACAAACCTGAGGAGATAATCAATTTCCGGGGGAATATTGAAGTGCGACAGTTGCGGCTGAAGAGCCTGAAGAATGATGAGACGGCCACCACAAATTTTGGGACCATGTTTTATGTGGTGGATGTAGATCAGATACTCCGAGGCGAAGTCCTTCCCGAACTATTCAAAGATAACATTGTCATCATGGGCTACTTAGGCGACTACCTGGGTGACCCTGCCTGGGAGGATAAATTCTTTACGCCTCTCAACAAGAAAGTAGCAGGACGAGCCAACCCGGATATGTTTGGACCCGTTCTTCACGCCAACGTGGTGGCCATGATATTGAACGAAGATTACGTTGATGAGATACCTGATTGGGGCAAAATTGTGGTTGCCTTTTTGGTCTGTCTCCTGACGGTGGCCTTGTTTATTTGGATCGACCAGAATCTCCCGCAATGGTTTGACGCCTTGTCAGTCATCATACAGTTGGTGGAGTTATTGTTGATATCTGTGCTCATCATCCAGGCTTTTGCCTGGTGGAATTTGAAGTTGGACCTGAGCATTGCCATCGGGGTTTCAGCCCTTGTTGGTCCTGCCTATGATATCTTCAAAAGCGTGCAAAATGAGATAAACCGGCGACTTACCAAGCGGCGGGAGAAGGTATTAACCCCCTGATGAATTGGCACAATTTTAGTATATTCGTAAGGTGAAATTCTGAAATAAACAGGATTATCAATTTGCGGGTTACAGAAGGATCAATTCTTTCATTAATTAAGAAAAATCAAATAATTCATATGAAAAAAGGCAGGATTCTACTTGTTGTTGGCTTAATCATGTTGGCGGTTTCTGGCTATTCGCAAGACTATGCATTTAAAGTATTGGCCAATAAGGGGGCCAATGAATACAAGTCAGGGGATGTGTGGCAAGCCATTAAGACGGGCAGCAGCCTAAAATCCGGTGACGAACTGAAAATCAGTGAGAACTCATACCTGGGATTGGTGCATGCAAGCGGCAAACCCCTTGAACTTAAGCAATCAGGGAGTTATAAGGTGGCAGACCTGGCAGCCAAAGTCAGCGGTGGAACCAGTGTGCTCAACAAGTACACGGACTTCATCCTGAGCAGCAATTCAGCTGAATCAAAGAAGAATCGTTTGAGTGCCACTGGAGCCGTTCACCGCGGTGAGGCCGCCTCATTAACTGTCTATTTGCCCCCTGCCCAAAACGCCAGCATTTATGGTAAAACTATGGTGGTGGAGTGGGAGACACCCAAGAGTGGAGGACCTTATGTGGTGACAGTGAAAAATATTTTTGAAGACGAACTTGCTTCGTATGAAACTCCGGAGACGCTCTTACATATCGATTTGACAGACCCTAAACTGGTTAATGAGAATGCCTTGCTGATTGAAGTATCCAGTAAAGCAGATGCAATTATTACCGATGGCAAGGTAGTGCGCTACAAGACCAAGTCAGAAGGCAAGGTGGTGAAAAAGCTTGCACCTGCTGATCTCGATCGGGTGAAGAAGGCATTTACAGAAATTGCAGGTGAGCTAAAGGAGCAATCGGCTCTCGATAAATTTATTCAGGCTGGATTTTATGAGCAAAATGGCTTGTTAATCGATGCGCTTACCTCCTATGAAGATGCGATCAAAATGGCACCGGATATTGATACCTATAAGGAAGCCAGGGATGAGTTCTTGTACAGGAACAAATTGGCGACTCCTAAGCCTTAGAACTTTAAGAACATCAAGAAACCCTGGCGGTGAGATATTTCAGCCAGGGTTTTTCATTTTTGGCCAACGTAAATATTCTTCTAATTTTGTACAGCACCTAAATTTCACTCCCATGAGCGTTCTCGTCAATAAAAACTCACGCGTCATCGTACAAGGATTTACCGGCTCAGAAGGCACCTTTCATGCCGGACAAATGATTGAATATGGCACAAACGTCGTAGGCGGTGTTACCCCTGGAAAGGGAGGCCAGGTTCACCTTGGAAGGCCTGTATTCAACTCCGTAAAAGAGGCGGTTGAAAAGACAGGTGCCGATGTGTCGATCATTTTTGTGCCTCCTGCATTTGCCGCCGACTCAATCATGGAAGCAGCCGATGCCGGCATCAAAGTCATTGTAGCCATTACGGAAGGCATTCCTGTGAAAGATATGATGATGGCCAAGCAGTACGTGAAAGATAGGAAGGTGACGTTGATTGGACCCAATTGCCCCGGGGTAATTACCCCAGGCGAAGCTAAGGTGGGTATTATGCCTGGTTTCGTTTTCAAAAAGGGCACTATCGGGATTGTCTCAAAATCAGGTACGTTGACTTATGAGGCTGCCGACCAGATCGTCAAGGCTGGACTGGGAATCACTACCGCCATCGGTATAGGCGGAGACCCCATCATTGGAACTCCTACCAAGGATGCTGTGGAACTGCTTATGAATGATCCTGACACCGAAGGAATTGTTATGATTGGTGAGATCGGCGGAAATTACGAACCGGTTGCGGCGCGTTGGATTAAAGAAAACGGGAATCGTAAACCTGTCGTAGGATTCATTGCAGGTCAGACTGCTCCGGCTGGAAGGCGAATGGGGCATGCCGGTGCGATCATTGGCGGCGCCGAAGACACAGCCGCGGCCAAAATGAAAGTGATGCGGGAATGCGGTATTCACGTTGCCGAATCACCTGCACTCATAGGTGAAACAATGGCTAAACTTCTAAAGAAGTAACTCCAGACGAGAACATTCAGAAGGAAGCCCTGAATTCTTTTTCAAGGTGCAGATTCAGTTGCACCAAATCCGCAAACTTTTCCAGATTCTCCACGTCTTCGCGTGGGTCGTCCTTCTTGAATATAATCTGAACAAAGAAATCGCGGAGCAAGTAAATATATATTTTTCTCCCCCCTCGTTCACGTTCTCCCACCAGCGAGCCTTCCTCCCTAACCAACCGGATAATTTTCTCCCTGGAAAAGCTGTTAAAAATTGAATTGAGCCACATAAAAATAGCCGTTTTGCTTCCTATGAATATCTAAATTAAGAGATAAGTAACTGCCCTGTAAAATGCAGAGGACGAAAGAGTTAAGTGTCCGAATATTATTTGCCGGAATTGTACTTATTAATCAGAAAATTTGAAGGTTGATTATGAGAAGAGGGTAAAGGAATGACCCGAGAAATTGCGCATTCAGGTCAAAAAACCGGTATAGGCTAAGATTTAGTTTAATTAGACTACAAAACTTGCATAAACCCCGGCATGCTCAAAGTAGATCATTTGCCAGGTTAGCCAACTCAGACCGTTCTCCTTTTTCCAGGGTAATGTGGGCATAAAGTTCATGGTCCTTGATCCGGTCAATCAGATAGGACAGCCCATTGCTTTGCGAATCGAGGTAAGGCGTATCAATTTGAAAGATGTCACCCGTGAATATGATTTTGGTATTCTCCCCGGCCCTGGTGATAATTGTTTTCACTTCATGTGGCGTGAGGTTTTGCGCCTCGTCAACGATGAAGCATATATTCGAGAGACTCCGGCCGCGAATGTAAGCCAAAGGTGTAATGACGAGCTTTTCGTTTGTGACCATTTCTGTGATCCGGGAGTATTCCTTATCGTTCTCGCTGTACTGGTTCTGAATGAATTTCAGGTTATCCCACAATGGCTCCATGTAAGGGTTGAGTTTTGATTTGATATCTCCAGGGAGATAGCCAATGTCCTTGTTGCTTAGGGGTACAATGGGTCGTGCCAGGTAGATCTGCTTGTATTCCCGTTTTTGTTCCAATGCTGCCGCAAGGGCAATCAGTGTCTTTCCCGTCCCAGCCACACCTTGCATGGTCACCAGCTTTATTTCAGGTTTCGTCACCGCGTGTATGGCAAACGCCTGTTCTGCATTCCTCGGCTTAATGCCGTACACAGAGCGCTTTTCTACATGCTCCACCATTCCATTGGCAGAGTTATAAAATGCCAGAATGGATTTCTTGCCGCTTTTCAGGATGTAATAATGATTCTTGGTGAGGCCTGTATCTCCCAGCAGATCTTCGGGGGGACAATAGCCTTTTTCATACAACAGGTCGATGACATCCGGGTCGACGTTGTCCAATACCGTTTTGCCTTCATACAGAGAGCTGAGGTTCTGCACCTTGCCCGTTGTATAGTCTTCCGCCTGGAGTCCCAGTGATTTTGCCTTGAGCCGCAGGTTTATGTCTTTGGACACCAGGATTACTTTCCTGTCCTTCTCTTCTTTTTGCAGAAGCAACGCCGAGTTCAGAATGCGATGGTCGGCTTTATGTTCATTGAAGACTTTGTTGGCATCCAACGTGCCATTACTCCCCGTATCCATCAATACTTTGAAGTTTCCTTTGCTCTTCCCATTGAGTGGGTTCCATTTCTGCAGCATCTGGTCTTTGGCCAGTTTGTCGATCAGGCGGATAAACTCCCTTGCCTCAAAATTCTTGGTGTCATTGCCCTTCTTGAAGTTGTCGAGCTCTTCCAGCACAGTAATCGGAATTCCGATGTCGTGTTCATCAAAATTCAGGATGCTGTTGTGTTCGAAGAGGATGACAGAAGTGTCGAGAATGAAGACCTTTTTCTCTTTTTTGAGTTTTGCCATAGATGAAAAAATAGTTCGGGCCGATCAGATAAAATAAAACCGCGAAGATACTTCTCTTACGGGTCTTACGGGATTCAAAAATCACCCTGCAAGCATGAACAGTATCTTCGCGGCTTCCAATCGATGGTATAAACTAAGCAAAGCGAGGGGAGAAAAGCAAAAGGAATGATTATTCTTTTCGACCGGCCCCGTAGGGCCTCCAGTTTACAGCAACCGATGTGTTTAGATGAATGAGTCAGGTACTACTTTGAGTCTCCATGAATCTCTTTCACACCCTTGAATACAAATCACCTTTTTCCGTAGGTGTGATTTTGAGCACGTTGGCAAGTACGAGCCTAACGATCTTCCTCGACGCAAGGAACTGGTTGAGCCCTGTCAATTTGGAGAAGTCCCTCAGACTGATGGTTGATTGTGTGTCCAGGAAATGAATGATTTTTTGTTCGGCCTCTCCATAGGTGAAGCGCGTGCCCCTGGGCGATTTACTTCTTCGCATGATTTCACTCATCTCCCGGCTTGCCTTAATGCTCTGATCACCTCGCCGCACAAAGGATGTCTTTACTCCATCGGTTACATAATAATGTGGACGTGTATCACTTTTTGTGATCAGCCATTGCAAAACGAATCTTTTCCCTGAAACCGGAATCACCGTCTCCTCATATATCAAGGCGGGTCTGCAATATCTTTTCAACTCTTTTTGAATAACCAGGGACTCTTCTTCAGGAAATTTTACCCCGGGTATGGATTGGTCATCATCCACACCAACCAGCAACAGGCCTCCATCGGTGTTGGCGAATGCAATGAGTTCACGGACTATCTTGTCTGGAAAGGCGGCCTTTCTTTTGAACTCCAGGCGCTGGCCTTCTCCCCGGGCCACCAGCTTCCTGAGCTCAGTCACCTTTTCCGGACGATAGGACAAGGATTCCGGACGGATCATGAGTTAGTTCATCCTATTTCCAAAAGCTTCATCGTCATCCTGGTCCTCATCTCCTTCTTTTGGAACGCTGAACATGCCGCTGATGAGGTCTTTGAATTGTAGCCCTCGGGCGAGGTAGTGCTTACTGATCATGCTGTATTCGGCGAGTCCATGCAGGGCAAATTCCATAAGGAACAGCTTAAAGTTAGGATCCTTACCTTTTTGAAATTCATTTACCACATCCACCAATCCGGGCACAGACCTCAGGTTCTTTTCATACTCCTGGTTGGTCATGTCGCCCAACAGATCAAGTGTATTGCCCTCTCCAAACCATGTGGTTATTTTCTTGTAGGGACTTTTTTCTTTTTGCTTTCTGAATTTTTCGGGGTCAGGAAAGTAGTTGATAAACAAAGTGCGAATGGCCTTGCCAATCAGATTTTGCGCAACGATAGTGGGGCCTTCTTGTTCCCCTTCATATACCAGTTCCACTTTTCCGGTAATCGCAGGGATGACTCCGACGAAGTCTGTTATTCGGATTACCGTATTCTTTTCCTGGTTGATTATTGTTCGTCTTTCGGCGGCTGCAAACAAGTTCTCGTAAGCAGAAATGGTCAGCCGTGCGGACACACCACTTTTTGCATCTACATATTCACTTTTGCGTGCCTCCACGGCAATTTGTTCTACGAGGTCCTTCGCCATCTCTACGATGGACACACTCCTTTTTTGGTCAGCCTTTATCCGGGCCTCCTGTTCTGTAATCTTTTTCCCTATCTCGATGGTCTTCGGATAGTGTGTGATAATCTGGCTGTCAATTCGGTCTTTGAGTGGCGTAACAATACTGCCTCGGTTTGTATAGTCTTCCGGATTGGCAGTAAATACAAATTGGAGGTCAAGAAGAAGTCGCAATTTGAATCCGCGAATCTGGATATCACCTTCCTGAAGAATATTGAAAAGCGCCACCTGGATACGTGCCTGCAGGTCCGGGAGTTCATTAATCACAAAGATACACCGATTGGCTCGCGGGATAAGGCCAAAATGAATAACGCGTTCGTCGGAGTACGGGAGTTTGAGCGATGCAGCCTTGATTGGATCAACATCGCCAATAAGGTCGGCAATGGAGACATCAGGAGTTGCAAGCTTTTCTGTATAACGTTCGTCTCTGTGCATCCAGGCGATGGGGGTCTCCTCACCAAGTTCCTGGATTTTATCTATGCCATAGCGAGATACTGGATGGAAGGGATCATCATTCAGTTCTGACCCTTCAATCACAGGGATGTACTCATCGAGGAGATTGGTCATTAGACGAGCAAGGCGGGTCTTGGCTTGTCCACGCAACCCCAGCAAGTTGATGTCATGACCAGCAAGAATAGCACGTTCAAGGTCGGGTATGACAGTCTCTTCATATCCCCAAATTCCTTCAAAGACATTCTCTTTCCCCTTTAGTTTCTTGATAAGATTAGCCCTCAACTCCTCCTTGATCGACTTTGATTGGTAGCCGGCTGTCTTGAGTTGATGAAAGTTTTTGATTTTGTTTTGATCCATTGTATGAATTGTAAGCGGATTTTGATTTTATGCGGGATAGTTATCCTTCCAGTTCTGCTACAGGTTTTTTCTGCGGTTTCTTTTGAAGTCTTCAAAGACCAGATTTCCCAGGCCCTGGAGGCTGCTGTAATATGCATTCCCATTGTTGGCTTTGGTAAAGTCCCTTACAAATGCCTTCAGGTAAGGGTCTGTTGCAATCATGAATGTGGTGACAGGAATCTTTATTTTTCTTAGTTGCGCAGCGAGGTTCAAAGTTTGGTTAAGAATCTTACTGTCGAGGCCGAAGCTGTTTTTATAATACTTGATCCCTTGCTTGATACAGGTTGGTTTTCCATCGGTGATCATGAAAATCTGCTTGTTGCCATTCTTCCTTCGTCTCAGAATGTCCATAGCCAGTTCAAGTCCTGCCACCGTGTTGGTGTGGTAAGGTCCCACCTGCAGGTAGGGGAGGTCTTTGATTTCCACTTGCCATGCATCATCTCCAAAGACCAAAATGTCCAGGGTATCCTTTGGATATTTCATTGTAATTAACTCCGCCAATGCCATGGCCACTTTCTTGGCGGGAGTAATCCTGTCTTCTCCATACAGAATCATGGAGTGGGAGATATCAATCATCAGTACCGTCGAAGTCTGCGTCTTGAATTCATTCTCCACCACTTCTAGGTCGTCTTCGGTCATGAGAAACTCCTCGAATCCATGATTTATCTGTGCATTCCTGATGGAGTCTGTCATGGAGATTTGCTCCAGGGTATCGCCAAACTCATAGTCGCGGCGGTCGGTAGTGGCCTCATCACCGAGGCCACTGTGCGGTGTTTTGTGTTCACCCCCTCGTGTCTTCTTCAAGCGGCCGAATATCTCCTCCAATGCCGATTGGCGCAGATTTTGTTCTGATTTGGCCTTCAGCTTAAATTCACCTTTGGGTCCTTCTTCGGAGATGTAACCGTTTTTCTTGAGGTCTTCAATAAAATCACCCATCCCATATTTAGGATTCGTGAGTTTGTATTGACGGTCAACTTCAGTCATCCACTGCAAGGCCTCACCCACATTTCCTGCGGTGATCAGGATGAGTTGCATAAAGACTTTCAGCAACCGCTCGAAATCACTCTGCGGTCCCTCGGGGGGAGGAGAAAATTTTGAAAATCTGTAGCCTAACACGATGAGATTGTCTTATCGATTTAAACTTAACCATTAATCGACGGTTTCTGTTTCAGAAATAATGAAAAGAGTGATTTATTGATTCAGGCGAACCTTGAAACTAAAATTAACGTTTCGCACAATAAGCTTCAGATAAAAACGTCTACTTTTGAGGTATCAAATCGCAAAGAATATGAAAAAAGCAGCAACAGCGGTGGTTTTGGCAGCAGCAATCCTCCTCAGTTCTTGTTCTAGCTATACTTGCCCCACCTATTCCAAGGCCCCCCAGAAGAGGGTAGCTCAGGATAGCAGGTTTTAGTAGGCACTTCTCATAGCAGAAACAAATAAGCCGCTCTTGAGCGGCTTTTTCCATTCCAGCAGGTAACGGCAAACAATTATCTGGACATTGTTCCGTAGATATAATCCCATAATGGTGATGATACCCCGTAAACCACTTCACCGTTCTTGTAGTGGTGAACGCCGTGATTCACCCAAAGTGCCTTAAACATATTCCTTGGCGGCTGAAATGCATGAACCATGTAATGCACAGAAAGATAACCTGCATAGCCTGTGAGGAATCCCGGTAAGAAAGAAAACACCAGGTCGCCGAAAACAAGCCTGAAGATGAAAAGTAAAAGGGTTGAAAGGGTGATGCTCAAGACAGGCGGCATTGCTAAACGCGTTTTATCTTTCGGAAACTCATGGTGCACACCGTGCATGGTGTACTGGGCCTTTGCCTTTCTTTCCGTGTCGGGCCTCATGTGGAAAATGTACCGGTGAACATTATATTCTACCCAGGTGAATGCAATTACTCCCAGGAAAAACATGCCCACAGTCATGGCCATAGAAAGGGAAGTGTGGGTGATGCTCCAGTACAACAAAGCGGTGGAGTAAAGAAAGAAAATTATCAAGGGTACAGAAATATGGGTCCGGCTCAGCTTTTCCAAAACGGGATTTTGGAAAAGCTGTTTGGTGCCCTTATTCTGAGGTTTTATATCGGTGGTCATAAAAGTCCTTTCGAGAAAGCGCAAAGTTAAACCCGAAAGACCATTTTTTCAACTGAGGTCAATGCGCGGTCCGTGCGCTCATCTTCTCCAGGACCCGCTGGTAGACGTTTTCGTACATGGGAAGGATTTTGGTAATGTCGAATTCTTTAGCCCGCTTGAGTGCATTTTGCTTGAACGTTGGCAGGTTGTTCTTGTCAAGTATAAACAACGCCTTGCGGCTCATATCTTCCACGTCTCCTACGTCGCTGAGAAACCCTGTAACTCCCTGTACATTCAATTCGGGCAGTCCGCCTGCATTGGAGGAAATGAGAGGAACCTCACAAGCCATAGCCTCAAGAGCAGCAAGTCCAAAACTTTCTTTTTCCGATGGCATGAGAAAAAGATCGGCGACAGATAGAACTTCCTCAATGGCCTCCAACTTGCCGAGAAAGCGGACTGCTCCGTCAATATTCAATTCCCGGCTTTGGGCTTCCGCCTTGTCGCGCTCGGGTCCATCGCCAATCATGAGCAACTTCGCCGGCATGGCAGCATGAATGTTGGCAAAGATGCTGATCACGTCACCGATGCGTTTCACTTTTCTGAAATTTGAGGTGTGCACCACCAGCGCTTCTCCCTGTGGGCATATTGCCTTTTTGAAATGATCCTTCTTCTGCTTTTTGAATTTATCTAGGTCAATAAAATTTGGAATGACATCAATATCATTTGTGATCTTGAAGTACTCATAGGTCTGTCTGCGGAGATCTGCCGACACCGCAGTAACACCATCTGACTGATTGATGCTGAAAGTCACCACAGGTTCATATGATGCATCTTTTCCGACAAGGGTAATATCCGTACCGTGCAAGGTCGTGACAACGGGGATGGTGATCCCCTGCGAGTTCAATATCTGTTTTGCCATATAGGCGGCAGAGGCATGGGGAATGGCATAGTGTACATGCAGAAGGTCAAGGTGCTCGTTCTTCACTACACTCACCATCTTGCTTGCCAGCGCTAGTTCATAGGGAGGGTATTCAAACAAGGGGTACGAACGAAAATCTACCTCATGATAGAATAGATTTTCATTCAGGAAGTCAAGCCGGCTGGGTTGTGAATACGTGATGAAGTGAACCTTATGGCCACCCTTCGCCAGGGCTTTGCCTAGCTCTGTGGCAACAACGCCGCTCCCACCAAACGTAGGATAACAGACGATTCCGATTTTGATTTGATCCAAGGTGATAGGGTTTGGGTTTCTAAGGGTGACGTTTAAGCCATTTGTTTTATTGCCCGGCGGCTTCCGGTCCGCTGGAGGGGGAGGTTTCAACCGCACAATAATCAAAGATGGAACGGTAAATCACATCCTGTATCCGAG
Source organism: Cytophagales bacterium (assembly GCA_025358885.1). GTDB lineage: Bacteria > Bacteroidota > Bacteroidia > Cytophagales > Cyclobacteriaceae > ELB16-189. Next base: position 15,550 of record JANYHW010000117.1, read on the forward strand.
AACGTATATTGGCAACCAAAAGTTTATTGCTCCGGTCGGGATAAACCCGGTTCGATACAAAGATATAAACCAGTTCAAACTCCGGATCTATCCAAAGACATGTGCCTGTGAAGCCGGTATGCCCAAATGTTCTGGGAGATGCAAACAAGGAAGTTGGGCTCGTCCAATCACCCTGAACGGGTTTGTCCCATCCCAATCCGCGGCGACTGTCCTGGAATTGTTTCATGGAAAACAACCGTACGGTTTCAGGTTTGTAATAGGTTTCGCCACCATAATGTCCCTCCTGCAAAAGCATTTGTCCAAGCTTGGCGAGGTCGTTAGCGGTACTGAATAATCCAGCATGACCGGAAACGCCGCCCATCATGGCCGCGCGCTCATCGTGGACAGTTCCCAATACCGTTGACTTCCTGTAGATCTTGTCAATTTCAGTGGGGGCGATGCGATCAATTGAAAACCGGTCAAGCGGGTTAAATCCAGTGGTATAGGCGCCGAGCGGTTCATACAAATTCTGATACAAGAATTCATCCAGGGGTTGGTTGAGGATTCTTTCAGCCAGCTGCTTCATGATCATAAATCCAAGATCACTATAGCGGTAGGCAAATGGCGTGCGGGCTGGCTTTTCCTGCATTTTTGATTTTGCAATCCAATACCACACCGAGTCACGCATCAAGTGAGAGGCAAACAGGTCGGGCGCCACCTGAAGCGGATAGTTTTCATCGCGGGTTCTGCTGTAATACTGTGGAAGAAAAAGACTGTCTTTCATGGTTAATGGCCATAGCGGAATAAACGCCACAAGACCAGACTGGTGCGTGAGCATGTCTATGATTGTGATATCTTTCTTATTCGTGTTCTTGAGCTCTGGCAAATAGACTGACGCCTTTTTGTTTATATCAATCAACCCTCGTTCCTGGAGAAACATCGCAGCCTGAAGAGTTGCTGAAACTTTAGTCAGGGACGCGAGATCATACATGGTCTCATCGCTAACGGCTGTTTTATTTTCGTAGGTAAGCCACCCTGCAGATTGGTCATATACAATCCGGCCTTTTCTTGCAACAATGACATGGCAGCCAGGAGTTGCGCCCATGTCGATGGCCTCCTTCATGATAGTCTTGACCTTGTCCAGCGTACGGCTGTCCATTTCTGAAGCCTCAGGAAACGAATAAGATAACCTGTCGATAGCCAGTGTTTCAATTCCGGCAATTTTTACCTCGTCATTCCAGGCAACCGGCAAAACACCATGGGCGGGCAGCGCACCGAAGATCACCTGGGGTACCACCTCCGGCATGTAATCCTGTATTTCATAGGCGGCGATGAGCGACGTGGCATTCGTGTATCGCGAAATGGAAAGGGGATTGCCAAAATGGACGACAACCACATCCTGCCGTGTCGACAACTGATTTATCCAGCTTACAAGTTTGGCTTCAAGGTCATCGGCGTAGGGAAACACACCTATGACCACGATATCATTTTCGTTAAAAGATATACCCGTCGTGTCGTTGCTGGTCTTCAGTGATAAGGAACGAAATGCGGAATACTTTTTTAGATACCGGGTAAAATCATTGTTCCCATCAGCCCCGACCGACAGGGCGACGAAGGACCTGTTTTCAAGGGATTGTATCGGCAGAAAATTGTTTTCATTTTTTACCATGGTTACAGCCGCCTCTGTAAGGCGGTGCTTCAAGAGTAAAGATTCGCGTGTGTGAAGTTTCTCAAAAAGGTTGTCTGTGTCAATGGGGCTGACATGATGGAGACCCGCATCATATTTCGCGGCGAGCACTTTTTTCACACTTGCGTCAACCTGCTGTTGAAGAAGCTTATCTTTCTTCAATTGCCTGGAAATTTTCTTGATGGATGCAGCAATGTCCAGTGGAGCCATGAGCACATCATTTCCGGTTTGAATGGCCAAAAGTTCCGCATCTCCGCTCCGCACCTTCGGGCCGGTTTGCTTAAAGTTTCTTACTTCAGTGAACACAATTCCCTTGTAACCCAGCTTTGTCCTGAGAATATCCGACAGGAATACAGATGAGAGAGGAGCAGAAAGCATTCCTTTTTCATTGATCGTAGAAAAATGAAGGTAACTGGTGAGTATTCCCCCGACCCCATATTCGATGAGGTTCTTGAATGCATAGAAGCCGGCCGTGTCGATGTGATCCACATGGAGCACCAATGTGGAATCTTTCGTAGACTGTTCGGGCGGGAGCTTCCGGGGCAGGTGTTTGACAACCGACATGATCCCGCCAGCTTGCATGGTTTGCGCAAAGAGCAATGCGTGGTGGACAAGTGCAGGCTCCCTGTTGCTGAAGTACCTTAAATAATCTCCTGAGAATATTTCGTTGTCGGCATTGGGTGCGAAGTTGATGTGAAAGCCAAGCAGTTTCATCTCTCTGGCGATTTCACTTGCCCACACTACCCTGAGGCTATCCACTTTCCAGGCAGCGGAGACCATCGGTTTTTGGAATCCAAGGGTGCTGTCCAATGTTTGACCAAGACCCCATTCTGCAGAAATGCCGACCAGCAGAGGGATCTTTGATGTTTTCTGAAGTTGATTGATAAGCCTCGCGTGACTTACTGGCCCCCCGCCGGTTATATACAAACTTCCCACCTGGTTGCTTTTCACAAGTGTGTTAAGCGCCTGGATTTCATCGGGTGTGGCGTGGCTCGAAACAGGGATCATGAATAATTGGCCGACTTTGGATTCCCGGCTCAGTGTGCTAAAAACGCTGTCTATCCAGCGGGACCGCAATTCCTGGGCTTGTGTAGTGGTAAAAAGAAAGGAAATCAGGATTACCGACAAAACTTTTCCTGGCATCCGGGAGTTAACTTTGTAATTGAAAACGAATAAGGCAATTTTGCTTTTAACGGACAATTCGGTCATGGTCTGGTTCAGGAGAAGAGCAAAGTTCAAAATTAGTAAAATCAGGGGCCCGAAGTCTATCTAATTATGTGTCCATGAAATTTCCGCAGCTATTTGGCAAATCCCCAGGCTATAAAAGGTTCTCCTATGAGCCTCGTTTCTATGACCAGAAAGCGGAAGAACGTAGGGAACGAGAGGACCGCATCCGGCAACAACTCGCCCGCGAGGCAGGTAAGGAAAGTATAGAAACCACCGACTACAGGACGCGGATGTCCGGTGCTTTTCAGTCAGCCAGGCGCAGGTCCCAGGTATCTCCTCAAACGCTCCAATCGAGCCTTATCCGCCTGGGTGTCTTTCTTTTCCTTACACTGTTTCTTATGGCATTTATGACCTGGGGAAAAGTGACCCTGTACAGTCTCCTGCTGTTCATACCTGCCTACGCCTATTTTAGATTCAAGAAATATTCCTAACCGGCTGAGAAAGCACTTCCTCTATTTCTTAATGCCTGACATCATCCGCCTTTTGCCCGATTCGATTGCCAACCAGATTGCGGCAGGAGAAGTAGTGCAGCGACCTGCCTCGGTTGTAAAAGAGCTCATGGAGAATTCCATCGATGCCGGTGCAACAACCATACGACTTATTATCAAAGAGGCCGGCCGGTCACTTATCCAGGTAAAAGATGACGGCCTGGGAATGAGTGAGACTGATGCCCGGATGAGTCTGGAAAGACATGCTACTTCAAAGATCCGTGCGGCAGAAGACCTCTTCACCCTCCGTACGATGGGCTTCCGCGGTGAAGCGCTTGCTTCGATTGCCGCAGTCTCCCAGTTTGAGATGAAGACAAGACAAGCCCAGCATGAACTGGGCACATGGTTGGTGGTAGAGGGCTCGGATGTGAAGAAGCAGGAGGCAACGGTTTGTGAAAAGGGCACGACAATCGGTGTGAAGAACCTGTTTTATAATATTCCAGCGCGGCGAAATTTTCTCAAGTCGAATCCTGTTGAAATGAAACACATTCTGGACGAGTTCCAGCGTTTAGCGCTGGCCCATCCGACTATTTCATTTTCCCTCATCCAGGGAGATGAAGTGGTATATGATGTTGCTCCCTCCAAACTCAGTCAGCGTATTGTGGCCCTCTTTGGCAAATCTTATCAGGAGCAACTTGCGTCCTGCCAGGAAGAAACACACCTGATGAAAGTCACAGGGTATATTGGTAAGCCGGAATCTGCCAGAAAGACCAGGGGTGAGCAATTCATCTTCGTTAATCAACGCTTTGTGCGAAACAACTACCTCAATCATGCCATAACCAGTGCCTATGAGAACTTGTTGCCGGAAAATAGCTTTCCTTTTTATGTCCTCTTCCTGGAGATTGATCCGAAACATATTGATGTGAATGTGCATCCCACGAAAACAGAAATCAAGTTTGATGACGAAAGGGCGGTTTACGCTGTGGTGAAATCCACTGTAAGACAGGCTTTGGGGACCCACAACCTGGCACCGGCTTTGGACTATTCTGCAGATGTAAATCTTACCTCGAAAATCAGCGGAACCTCCGCACTTAGCCGGGACCAGTTTTTGGAAGAACAGTTGGGCACATCTCTTCAGCGCTCCAATCTGCAGAACTGGGAAAAGCTCTTTGAAGAAGAACGGCCGACACAGTCACGCCTGTTTGGTGCCGATGCTCCGGCGGTGCGTATGGATAGTGCCATGAACCGTGAACCTGTGCCTATTGCAGGAGAAGAAAAAATTATTTTCCAGCTCCAGCAGAAATTTCTCGTCAGGCCGGTGAAGAATGGTATCATGATCATCGATCAGCAAGCAGCACACGAGCGGGTTCTATTTGAAAGGTTCCTGACAAGGATGCAACATTCATCCAGTGCAAGTCTACAGAGTTTGTTTCCGCAGACGGTCAACCTCAGCACGGCGGATTTTGCCCTCGTCATGGAGATGGAACGTGAAATCAAATCGCTAGGCTTTCAATATGAAGTCTTCGGTAAAAATTCCCTTCTTATAACTGGTATACCTACAGAGACATCTGGGAGGAATGAAAAAGAACTATTTGAAGGACTTGTTGAGCAATTTAAACTCAATCAGTCTTCCCTTACCTTGCCGCTGCGTGACAACCTTGCCAGCGCGTTGGCGAAGCGGGCTTCCATCAAGGCTGGCCAAAAGCTCTGTAGAGAAGAGATGGAATCGCTGGTGGAGGGACTTCTTTCCTGCCGCAACCCAAACTATTCTCCGGAGGGGAGCACAACATTTTTTATTTTTGAAACGTCTAAGCTAGAAAGCCACTTCCGCTAATGTTCAACTTATCACCCCTTGTACGCAACCTGGTCATCATCAACGTTGTTGTTTTCATTCTCCAAAACCTCCTTCCCATCGGCTCCACCCGCTGCCTGGAGTTTCAATACAGTCCTGGCCTGTCGGGTTTCATCGCGTTGTGGCCAATTGGCTCATGCGCTTTTGCACCCTATCAATTCTTTACCTACATGTTCGCCCACGGTGGGTTTTCACATATTTTTTTCAACATGCTGGCACTGGCATCTTTTGCGCCCATCCTGGAAAACCATTGGGGGGAGAAGAAGTTTTTGGTTTTCTATGTGGTTACTGGCATGGGCGCGGGGATCATCTACGCCCTCGCGAACTATTTCATTTTTCCCGGTAGTGCTGGCAGCATGCTCGGCGCTTCAGGAGCCATTTATGGAATCCTGATGGCTTTCGGAATGGTATTCCCCAACCTGGAAATCATGTTGTTGTTTCCTCCCATTCCCATCAAGGCTAAGTACATGGTCTTTTTGATGGGGATTCTGACGTACGCCATGGACCGGAGTGGTACGGTGGCTCACCTTGCCCATTTTGGTGGGGCCTTCGTGGCATTTCTGCTTATTGTTTTCTGGCGCAGTCAGGAAGGGCGACGGTGAGGGAACAAATGCTTAAATTCGTAGTTGCCTTCCGCAGGACCTCATAAATATTAATTCAGTGCTAGAGGAGTTCAAAAATGCATTCAGCCGTCCCAACCAGGGGCACGTACAGTTGATCATTATCAACGTAACGCTGTTCCTTGCCTTGGGCGTTGTGTTTGTCTTTTCGAGGATTCTGAGTTTTGAACATTTCTTTACGCTCATCCACGATCAGTTTTCGATTCCTCCCAAGCTTTCAGACTTTGTTCTTCGTCCATGGACAATCATCACGTATGCATTTACCCACAGCCTGACGGATATCTTTCACATCCTATTCAACATGCTGATACTATATTGGTTTGGAAGACTATTTATAGAATACCTGGGAAGTGACAAACTTGTTGCCTTGTATGTGTTAGGCGCTTTAGCCGCGGGCACGTGCTACTTGCTGGTGTTCAACACCATTCCATTTTTCAAGAACCAAGCCGACTTTCCAGGCATGGTCGGTGCCTCGGGAGCGATCTATGCCATCATGGTCGGGGCTGCTACGCTGATGCCGAACTATACCTTCTTCCTGTTTTTTTTCGGACCGGTAAAAATCAAATATATAGTCGCGTTCTATATCGTCGTCTCCTTTCTTGGTTCTGTCGGACAAAATGCAGGAGGCAATATCGCGCACCTCGGTGGAGCCTTGATGGGGTTTATTTATATCAAACAATTGCAGGTTGGCGTCAACTGGGGAGGATGGATTACTGCGATATTGGATTGGTTCGGGGACTTATTCAGCCCGCGGGCGAAAGTGAAAGTCTCGTATCGCAAACAGGAAGCAGCCAATGGCAAGAAGAATGTGAACCTCTCGGGCATTTCACAAAAGGAAATCGATGAAATCCTTGACAAAATCTCTGACGGAGGGTATGAGAGCCTGTCGAAGGAGGAGAAAGAGAAATTATTCAAAGCCAGCAAAAAATAAATTAATGCTGGGTCATAGATCTACATGAATGGCAATCCCATACCTATCTAACTTATGATTTTGGCAAGCATGAACGCCGCTCCCGCAGCCAGTGCTCCAACCAACGCCACCCTCATCGCACCTTTGAACAACGGTTGTCCTGTGAGTTTGCTCTTCACCAGGCCGAAGACAACAAGACAAATCAATGTAATAATACTTGAGTAGATGAGGCCTTCCTTGGCCGTAGGTGTGAAAAAATAGGCGCTCAACGGAATGAGCCCACCAATGATATAACTGATCCCGATAACAAAGGCACTTTCCATGGCGCGGTTCTTGTCTGGCCTTTCCAGTCCCAATTCAAAGCGCATCATGAAGTCAACCCATTGCTTGGGGTTCTTTGCCATCTCACGCGCGATTTTTTCCTGCATTTCTTCATCTAATCCGTATTCCGCAAAGATTTCCTTGGTCTCTTTGATTTCGATTTCATGGAGCTTTTCGATCTCTTCGTATTCCCGCTTCTCTTCCGCATCGTAATGTTCAATTTCTGTACGACCGGCGAGGTAGCCTCCCAATCCCATAGCAATGGAGCCCGCGGCAATTTCTGCAAGACCTGCGGTGATGACGATAGAGGTGGAGCCCACTGCACTGAGCCCGGCAGCCAAAGCGAATGGGACAGTCAATCCATCGCTCATGCCGATGACAAAGTCTCGTACCTTTTCAGATGACTGAAAGTGTTTTTCGTAGGGACTAAGTTGCATGACCGAAAATTAGGGAAAAATCAGGTTTTATTTGCCAGCTGTCCACAGGCTGCATCAATATCTTTTCCGCGACTCTTACGAATGCGCGTGGTAATGCCGTTGCTCTCCAGCAAATGCTGGTACATCAATAACGCGTCATCACTTGCCTGACGGAATTCCCCATCATCAATGGGGTTGTATTCAATAAGATTGACCTTGCATGGAATGATCTTGCAAAACTTGAGCAAGGCCTGGGCATCGGTGGCCTTATCATTGATCCCTTCCCAGACAACATATTCGTAGGTGACTTTCTTCTTCCTTTTGCTGTACCAATATTTCAATGCTTCGCCCAACTCTTCCAGTGAATTGGTGTCATTGATCGGCATGATGGAGGATCGTGTGGCATTTAATGCAGAGTGGAGGGATACGGCCAGATTGAATTTCACCTCGTCATCAGCCATCTTGACAATCATCTTGGCAATTCCCACCGTGGAGACGGTGAGCCGTTTCGCTGCCATGTTCAAACCGTGCGGGGAAGTGATCTTCTCGATTGCCGCCATCACATTGTTATAATTCAGCAAGGGTTCACCCATGCCCATGAAGACAATGTTGGTCAACGGGCGGCTAAAGAACAGTTCGGATTGCTGTTTGATGGCCGCAACCTGATCATAGATCTCGTCGGGATTGAGGTTGCGCATTCGCTTCAACCGTGCGGTGGCGCAAAACTTGCAAGCCAGGCTGCAGCCTACTTGTGATGATACGCAGGCGGTAATTCTTTTTTCCGTGGGAATGAGCACGGACTCCACAATCAGGCCATCGTGCAGTTTCACGGCATTCTTAATGGTGCCATCAGCACTTTGCTGCATGGTGTCTACGAGGATGTGGTTGATGGTGAAATGGGCATTCAGCAATTCGCGTGTCGTCAATGACAGGTTGGTCATCTGCTCGAAGTCCTTCGCGGATTTCTTCCAGAGCCATTCGTGAACCTGTTGGGCACGGAAAGGTTTGTCGCCGTGTTCAACAAAGAATTGCTGGAGCTCGGCGAGTTTGAGTTTGCGTATGTCGCGCCTGGATGGTGCCTCGGTTAGCATTATTTAATGCGCGAAAAAGTTTTCTTTTCACAATCTTTCTTTGAGTCATGAAAGACCAGGATGGATTGTGTGAGCGAATCGATGACAAGCCCCTGGGTCATTATACCCGACCTTGCATCCACCAACTGGAGGTCCCGGCCAATGACTTTGTATTTGAATGAGGACATGTCGGAGCCTTTCTTCTTTCCGGCCGTGAAGATGCCCTCCATGCCCATGCCTTTCTTATCAAATTGGATGGTGCGAGCGACACCGCTGGCGCCGGACGAACCCATTTGAGGAAGCAATTCCTTTTCCGTCTCACTAAGTTTCATGTTGCTGTCGAAGCACGTCTTCTCATCCGTGAGTTGCCACGTGCCCACAATCGATTGGCCCTGGCTCAACCAGGCGCAGAGTACGAATACAGTGACCATCAAGCATTTCATGATTATTGGGTTTACTTGTCCCGCTATCGGGTTAAAATTACACTAAATTGCTCATCCACATTCCTACAAAATATGCGCCACCGTTCTTACAAGGCCTTCCTTCTTGTGGTTTGCACGATATGCGCCTGTCAAACTGAAAGTGACCGTGACGAGGCGCTGCTGGAGACATTAATGAAAAATGATCCATCAAAGTTCCAGTACATCCTGGATCATCGCGATTCTCTGGAGGTTCAGATCCTGTACACCCAAATCAACAGGGACTCTGCCAATCACCCCAGCTTCAAATCGTATTTTTTCAACCTCGATTCCACCCGTTATTTCTATCCTGCGTCTACCATCAAGTTGCCACTGGTGGTGTTGTCACTGGAGAAACTGAATCAGTTGAACATAAAAGGCCTGGATAAATTCACGCCGGTTTTTCACGACAGCGTCTACTCCGGCCAGCGCTCCATCCGCAAAGACCTTACATCAGAAAATCAACTTCCCTCCATCGCGCATTACGTGAAAAAAGTACTGATGGTGAGCGACAATGACGCCTCCAATGCTTTGTACGAATTCATGGGTCAACAGGCAGCGAATGAACAACTTCGAAAGAAAGGCTACAACATCCGCATCCTTCATCGTCTCAGCCGATCTGTCTCAGCAGAGCAGAACCGTCACACAGAAGCGCTGAGATTTGTTCGAAACGACACATTGATC
>JANYHW010000124.1 GCA_025358885.1 Cytophagales bacterium
TGCCCAAGCTGACGATCGGCATAGCCTTTTTCCTTTGCCGTACGCATTAACGAAACGGGAATGGTTTCCAGCGTATATTTTTCGATCTCCTGTTCAAGTTCAATCAGCTCCCAGATTTGTTCAAGGAACCACTTGTCGATCCGGGTGAGGTTTTGGATGGTTTTCATCGAGATGCCGAGCTTCATGGCATCGTAAATGTGGAACAACCGGTTCCAGCTTGGGTGCTCAAGACTATACAGAAGGTCAGCTTGTTTGGTGAGTTCTTTTCCATCAGCTCCGAGGCCATTGCGTCGGATCTCGAGGGACTGACATGCTTTTTGTAGTGCCTCCTGAAAATTTCTTCCAATCCCCATCACCTCACCAACAGACTTCATTTGCAATCCAAGTCTCCTGTCGGCACCATGAAATTTATCGAAATTCCATCTCGGAATTTTCACGATCACATAATCCAGAGCAGGTTCAAAGTATGCAGTGGTTGTTCCGGTGATAGCGTTCTTTAACTCATCAAGGTTGTAACCGATCGCGAGCTTAGCAGCAATTTTTGCGATCGGGTAGCCTGTCGCCTTCGAGGCAAGCGCGGAAGACCGTGATACCCGTGGATTAATCTCGATGCCGATGATTTGGCTATCGTCGTCAGGATTTACAGAAAACTGAACGTTGCATCCTCCGGCAAATTTTCCAATGCCGTTCATCATCCTGATGGCCAGGTCGCGCATATGCTGGTATACCGTATCCGGCAAGGTCATTGCCGGTGCTACCGTAATGGAATCTCCGGTGTGAATGCCCATGGGATCAAAATTCTCAATAGAACAAATGATGATCACGTTCCCGTTTCCGTCGCGCAAGAGCTCAAGTTCGTACTCTTTCCAGCCCATGATGCTTTGCTCCACCAATACCTCATGGATGGGGGACGCGTGAAGACCGCGGTTGAGGGCAGCATCAAAGTCTTCGGGTTTCTCTACAAAACCGCCTCCCGTTCCGCCGAGGGTATATGAGGGACGGATGACGAGGGGAAAACCAATCTTTTGGGCTATTTCCTTTCCCTCCAGGAATGAGGTGGCAGTAGCTCCGTTGCAAACCCCTACCCCAAGCTCGTGCATCTTCAATCTGAATTTTTCCCGGTTTTCAGTGGTCTCAATCGCATCGATATCCACACCTATGATCTTTACACCAAAATGCTGCCAGATGCCGGCCTTGTCGCATTCAATGCACAGGTTCAGGGCTGTCTGACCTCCCATAGTGGGAAGCACTGCGTCGATATGGTGCTTTTCAAGGATTTCGCGGATGTATTTCTTTTCAAGTGGTTTCAGGTAGACATGATCCGCGCTGACCTTGTCCGTCATGATGGTAGCGGGGTTGGAATTGATGAGTACCACTTCGATACCCTCTTCCCGCAATGATCGGGAAGCTTGTGAACCGGCGTAATCAAACTCGCATGCCTGACCGATCACGATGGGTCCGCTGCCGATTATGAGGACTGAACGAATGCTACGATCTCTTGGCATGGTGGATTGGATAAATCGGGCAAAAATAAACACAGAATTAACGGATTCCGCCAAATGGTCTGATTAAAATTTAAGCACGCGCCTGGTCCTCCTGATTGGATCGCGACAAATTTTTCACGAACCTTCTGGGGGACAATGGAGATGAATCTTAACCTTAAGAGCAGGGACCAAAACACCTACGATGCAATCGTGGTCGGGTCTGGAATCAGTGGGGGCTGGGCTGCGAAAGAGCTCTGCGAAAAAGGGTTAAAAGTGCTGCTGCTGGAGCGGGGCAGAAATGTGGAGCATCCGGATTATCCGACGGCAACCCAGGATCCTTGGCAACTGCCCCATGCAGGCCGGCTTACGCAAGAGGACAAAACCCATTCTCATATTCAGGCACGTCATTACTCCTTTCGCGGCGACAACAAGCATTTCTATATCAATGACCTTGAAAATCCATACAGCGAATTAAAAAGGTTTGACTGGATTCGTGGAAATACAGTGGGAGGGAGGTCCCTGCTATGGGCCCGGCAGTGTTATCGGTGGAGTGACCTCGATTTCGATGCCAACCTTCGGGAGGCCATTGCAACAGATTGGCCGATCCGATATAATGATATTGCTCCATGGTATGATTATGTTGAACGCTTCATTGGCGTATCGGGTCAGCCGGAAGATCTGGCTCACCTCCCTGATGGACAGTTCCTTCCCCCTATGGAAATGAATTGTGTGGAAAAGCACTTCAAAAGAGTTACCGAGTCACACTTTCCGGATAGGAGAGTTACCATTGGAAGGACTGCAAATAACACGGCACCCGTAAAGGGAAGGGGGACCTGTCAGTACAGGAACCTATGTCATCGGGGTTGCCCCTATGGAGCATACTTTAGCACCAACGCGAGTACTTTGCCGGCTGCATTTGCCACTGGAAACCTGACACTTCAGTCAAATGCTTTGGTAAACAAAGTCATATACGATGAAGGTAATTCGAGGGCATCGGGTGTAGAGGTTCTTGATACGATCACGAATGAAGTAACCGAATACTTCTCGAAAATTATTTTTCTCAATGCTTCAACCCTTGCAACAGCCTTCATCTTATTGAATTCTACATCCAATAGGTTCCCCAACGGCCTTGGCAATGACAGCGACCAGGTTGGGAGGAATCTTATGGACCATCACAAAGGAGCGGGAGCTTCAGCCGAGGTGGAAGGATTTGAAGATCAATACTATTCGGGAAGGAGGCCCAATGGTATTTATGTGCCGCGCTTCCGTAATCTTCGGGGAGAAAGAAAAGACTATGTTCGGGGGTTTTCTTACCAGGGAGGTGCCTCGCGCGTGGGTTGGGCCGATAACATGATAGACAAACCATTGATTGACCTGAAAAAATCGCTTCAACAACCGGGCCCATGGCAATTGAGCTTTGGTGGTTTTGGTGAATGTCTGGCGTATGAGGACAATCGGGTTACATTAAACAAGTCCATTACAGATAAATGGGGAAGACCTACACTCACGGTTGACTGTGAATTCAAAGACAATGAGAAAGTGATGCAAAAAGACATTGCCGGCGCGATGGCTGAAATGTTGGAGTCCGCTGGATACAAAAATGTGAAATCAGTTTCCTCCATCTCTTTTCCCGGGAATGCGAATCATGAAATGGGTACGGCACGGATGGGGCGCGATCCGAAAAGCTCAGTCCTCAATGCCTTCAACCAGGTGCATGCAGTAAAGAATGTATTCGTCACCGACGGCTCGTTTATGACATCATCATCCTGTGTGAATCCATCACTGACTTATATGGCCATGACTGCCCGGGCGTGCGCTTTTGCCTTTGAGGAGTTAAAGAAGCGAAATATCTGAGTCAAGACGATGATGGTGAATCCTAGTGCCTGATGGCAACCTTGCGGAAGAAGGACTCATTTTTTGCCTGGATTCTGACAAGGTAGATGCCGGTCGACAATCCCCCCACAAATATTTTCTGGCTTCCATCACCATCCAATGAGACTGAAGAAACCATGACCGACTGTCCTTGCATGTTGATCATGTTGATATCTGCGTGGTCAAATTGCTCGGGCAACCGAATATTGAGGTAGTCGGTGGCGGGATTTGGATACAAGGAAAGTGTTGTAGCCGGTTGATCTTCAAGGCCCACAACGACCCCAATCGACTTGGTAGTGGCATCCTGGCAGCCGTTTTGGCCGACCACGGATAGCGTTATTGAATAATTGTTTGCTACCGCATATTGATGTGTTGGGCTTTTGATTTTAGCGTTCGTTCCATCGCCAAAGTCCCATGACCAGGATACTGCACTGGAACTTTGGTCGGTGAAAGTAATGGTGGTTCCAGCAATCAAATCTCCTGTGGTCGTGAACGCCGCGGTCGGCTTTGGAAGGGAGGTGAGGGCAAATGGAGGAGAGACTGAGGTGCAACCCAGCGCGTTGTATTTTACAGTCACAGTATAATTTCCGGCAGTGCCCACGCTAATACTTTGTGTCGTGGCACCCGTGCTCCATGTATAGGAATCTGCACCCGCAACTGAAAGGGTCACTGAACCGCCGGGACAGAAAGATGTTCCTGTTGCGATGATGGCAGGATTGGCCTTCAGCTTGATGGCTGCGGCTGTGCGCACGCTTTCATAAGAATGATCCCAGTTGGACACATATATTGTCGTGTCATGATTGAGGTTGGCCGTTATGATGGTTGTGGACAAAGAATCAAATGCTTTGCCGCCGGTAAAATTTTTATACCACTTGAATTTTGTGGCACCTGTTGCTGTCAGTGTTGTGCTGGAACCAAAACATGCATCAGCAACAGCGACGATCGGTTTCGGTGCGGTAAAAGTCTGGTTATACAAGGTGTTCGCCGCGTCGGCTGAGGCTTGCAGTTCGGTAAGATTGTTCGCCGCATGCAGCGCAAAGGCCAGCACGACCTGACCACCCGCTGGAATAGTAAAAGGATCCTTGACAGAAACGACATGACTTACATCATTTCCAGTGGTTGATGTGTTCCCTGCCTGGTTGCGCACCGTTGAAAGAGAAGTAAATTTTTCATCGGGTGTAAAGCCATCGTATAGACCGAATGGATTACCTGCGATCGCCTGGTCATTGTCAATGGAATGTACCCAACCCGTAGAGTTTAACAGTTGTATGCCTGCGTGAGGCAGGCTCTGTGATTGCTTGGGGTACACGTAACCCATGTTATGGGAAGCATCCCAATCGGCAGCATCTTTGGCACCTGAGTCGCTGATGTCCCAGTCTGCAAACATTCCAAATCTGAAGTTGGTGATCGCCGCCGTGCTGTTGTTGGCGAGGATATACTCCACAATAACGAACTTGTCATTCGGCTTGTCTTTGAGTACGAGACTCCTGTAATTGATCACGAGGCTTGGCAAGCTTTGCGGAGAAAAGGAACCAAACACTTCAGACGTAGTGCGCATACCCGGGATAATTTTTTTGATCGGAGTCACCTTTACAAAATCCTGGTCAAAGGTGCTCCCTACTCCACGAACGTTATTGTATAGATTGGTAGAAGCTGTACCCATGATAAGTCCCATTTCAAAAAGAATGGGTGTGTCCTTGACAACAAAACCCACACCATTCTGCTCCTTGTCAGGGTCATCAAATCCAACCCTTCCCGTGGAAGCAATCGAAGTGGTGACCGTGTTTTCATCGACATTGATATAGGAAGGATTGAGGAAGATCTGGATTATTTGAAAATCCGAATACGTGCCATCACTGATGGATAACTTAATGTCGACCAAAGTGTTTTCGGGTGTCGTGGAACTGATGACGAGTTTTAACGGATTATAGGTATTGCGGATAGTGGCACCCGAATTGATGACCCCCAGCGGTATCTGGCTCTTGGAGAAAGTTACATTACCGGAAGACGATGAAGCATCCAGGGTAAGGAGACCAGAAGTTTTCAGATAATTGGTGAAGGCAAAGGTGAGCAATGCTTCCTTGCCCAATTCAGGCGTGTTTCCCTGGCTATCCAGGATGGTGGGCTTGGACGCCCTCACGCTGGGCATGCTCACTGTTAATGCATTTTTTATGTTGATTCGACCTTTGCCCATCTGCTGGGCGAATATGGCAGAACTTAGTGCGTCAATATTGTCTGCCGTAACGCGCACCTGTTCTGCAACCTGCAGCGGAGTAAATGTTGGGTTCTTGGACCAGACCAACGCTGCTGCACCAGCGGTGATGGGGCTGGAAAAGGAGGTTCCGCTTACACTGCCATAGGCATCGTTGTATTGGGTCGTGGTAATGCTGACACCAGGAGCAGAAACATCCACCTGAGCTCCATAGTTGGAAAATGAAGCCTTTACATCATTTCGGTCTGTAGCTCCAACAGAAAAAACATAATCATAGGCGGAGGGATAATTGGCGCCGTTCGATCCACTGTTGCCTGCTGCGGCTACCACAAGGCAGCCAAGATCAAGGGTGACATGGGTAATGAGGTCCTGGGCAATCTGGCTGCGGAAAGAGCTTCCCCACGAGCAATTAATAATTTTGCGTTTGACATTGTCCTGCGTCAGTGTTTGTGCAGCGTAAAGAATCCCGGAGTATCCCAAATATACTGAAGCACCCTTCTGGTTATCTGCGGTATGCTTGGTCCACATCAATTTTGTATTGAAACCAACACCGGCAATGCCCACTCCATTGTTAGCCGCTGCAGCTGCGCAGCCGGCTACCCATACGCCATGTCCCAGATCACCGGCATCGCCAGTTTGTTTAAGGCCCGGATCATTGTCACCAGTGAAGGTTGAACTGTACAGATTTAATGTGTCGGCACCCATGAAATCCCAACCATTAATATTATCGATGTAGCCATCGTGGTCGTTGTCTATGCCATCTCCTGGTATTTCATCGGGATTGATATACAACTTGCTTGCCAGGTCAGGGTGGTCAAGGTCACCACCCGAGTCAACGACCGAGATGACCGTGCCGCCATCGCCTTGTGTGATATCCCATGCAGCGTAGGCGCCTATAAGATCCAGATAATATTGTTGTGCGGCGAGTGGATCGTTGGTTGAAAGATCAAATCGGGCTGTGTACTCAGGTTCAACCAAATCGAAATAACCCGTTGTATAGAGGTCGTTGATTTGTTTTTCAATATTGCTGCCAGAAGGGATGTGGAGTCTTACATACAGTGACAGGTCAATTTTGAACTGACTGTCGGCCAACGGCCCCCGTGCTGATCTATTCTGTCTTGTTAGTTCATTGCTTCCCAGGGGTTGGATGGTCACATCGGGTAAAGCGGCAACCCGGCCTGAGCCAAAGGAAGATACCAGGCTGCGGAACTCAGGTTTCAACTTGGCCAGCACGGTGCCACTTTGATAATCGGCAGCTGTTGCGCCGGCCGGAAGAACAAAACGCCGCGGCGCCAGTTTCGATTGGCCAAAGCCAACCTGCGTAAGTAGTACCAGGGCAATTACAACAAGTGTGCGTCTCATCTCCGAATAACTTGATTTTTTGAATGTATTGATTCCGAATTTATGGATTCGCATTGGTTTTATCTAACAAGGTTAAATCATTTTCCGCATGACAATGGTAACCCAAACGTACAAAACTGACATTTGCTAGATCAAGTTCCGAGCCTTCAGTTCCAAATATTTGTTGATGGTGTTTACTGTCAACCTATCTGGGGGAGATAGCAATGCATGAATGCCGTTTTTCTGCAGTTCTTTTACGATCAGCTTCTTCTCATAGCTAAATTTTTCCGCGACGGCCTTATAATATATTTCTCTCAGGTCTTTTGCGGGTTCTTCCAAAAGCGATTTCATCTCT
Source organism: Cytophagales bacterium (assembly GCA_025358885.1). GTDB lineage: Bacteria > Bacteroidota > Bacteroidia > Cytophagales > Cyclobacteriaceae > ELB16-189. The sequence continues at coordinate 7,265 of JANYHW010000124.1, forward strand.
GTGTTTTCGAAGAAGATCACCACCAACAGATGCCTGTGGGCAAGGCTCCTCAGGTAAGGCAACTGGCGATCCATGGAAGACAAACTTTCAAAGTTGGTGAACAAGAGCAGCAGTGAGCGCTGGCCAATCTTGTTCCGGATGTGCGCATGAAGTCTTGAAAAGTCCGATTCGCGAAACGCGGTTTTTTGGTGGTAGAGGATCTCCTGGATAACCGACATTTGGTTATTCTTTCTCGTGGCGGGAAGCATCGTACCGATAGTATCCTGAAATGTAATTAGACCTGCCTTGTCAAACTTCTTAATCGCGATGTTGGAGATGACCAGCGTGGCATTGATCGCATAGTCCAGCAGGCTGAGTCCGTTGAATGGCATTTGCATCGACCGGCCTTTGTCAATCAATGAATAAACCTGTTGTGATCGTTCATCCTGATACTGGTTTACCATCAATCGTGCCTTGCGCGCAGTGGCTTTCCAATTGATAGTTCGGATGTCATCCCCACTTACATATTCCTTGATTAACTCAAATTCCTGGTTGTGTCCAATTTTTCTGATTTTTTTTACCCCCACCTCAGTTAGCCGGTTGTGGATGGCAAGCAATTCATATTTCCTCATCTGCACATAAGATGGATAGACAGGCACCATCTTGTTTGCGGAAAAAGAAAACCTGCGTGACAAAAGCCTGAGCGGGGAACTGGCAATTACATTGACAGCGCCAAAAGAATATTCTCCACGTTTTACCGGTCGCAGCGAGTACCGGATCACATGGTTCTCTCCCGGGGCCATGCGCAAATAGAATTCAAGATTCCGGAGCTGAAACTGAAAAGGAATCTCGTCAAAAACCCGTAACGTTACAGGAAAGGAATAGAAATTTTCGAGATGAATCACGATTTCATTTTCGTCGCCATTGGAGAGGCGATCGACCATAAGGCGGTAACCATTCATTCCGCGCTTCACCCTGAATAACAACAGCACATCCGTAAGCACCAGGGAGATGGACAGGTAGAAGGCTATTTGAGGAAACAGCAGGCCATGTCCTATGACGAATACCACAATGAAAAGAATCGCCAGCGTGCCGCACACCACAAAGAAGCGATTATTGACATATAGCTGGCGAAGCAATCTCATTATCGGGGCACCTCAATTTTGTCAATGATCTGTTTCACTACCTCGTCGGTGGAAATTCCTTCCATTTCCTTGTCGGGGTTCAGCATGATCCGGTGACGGAGTACTGGCAAGGCAACAACTTTAATATCTTCCGGCGTAACAAAGTCGCGAGCCTGAAGGGCGGCATAGGCTTTTGATGTGTTGAGTATGGCCACGGAAGCGCGCGGTGATGCGCCCAGGAAGAGCATTGGATTATTCCGTGTTTCATGAACAATCTGTGCGATGTATTTCATCAGGTTATTCTCCAGGTGAACGGCTTGTGTGAGGAGACGGAAAGAGTGAAGACTTTCTGAGGTGAGCACGGGAAGCACTTTCCCGGTGGCGGGTTGCGCCCCGCGACTGTGCTGGCGCGAGATGATATCAATCTCCTGTTCGAGGTTGGGGTAGTGAACAACAATCTTAAACAGGAAGCGGTCTAGCTGTGCTTCTGGTAGCCGGTAGGTCCCTTCGTGTTCTATGGGATTTTGCGTGGCCACCACCAGGTAAGGACTTTTCATCATATAAGTATGACCATCGACAGTTACCTGGCGTTCCTCCATTACTTCAAAGAGGGCAGCCTGCGTTTTGGCCGGGGCACGATTGATTTCGTCAATAAGTACGATGTTGGAAAAGATGGGGCCGGGTTTGAATTCAAATTCCGAGCTTTTCATATTGAATACGGAAGTCCCAAGTACATCGGAGGGCATGAGATCAGGTGTAAACTGTATACGCATAAAGTCAACGGAGATCACCCGGGCCAATAGCTTTGCCGTGAGCGTTTTTGCCACACCGGGTACGCCTTCAATCAACACATGACCATCAGCGAGCAAGGCGGTAAGTAGAAGGTCGACCATGGCCTCCTGTCCCACAATTACTTTTCCGATCTCTGCCCTCACTTGCTTTACGTTTTGCTGCAGGCCACTCAGGTCCAGTCTGTTTTCAAAAATGTGATCAGCCATGATGATTATTTTAGAATATTATTCGAGTAATCTTATCTTGTGAAGTGAACAGAATCATTAAATTTCTCCATCGCAGCATTCAAGTCGATCAACATTGGTGCAGTAATCGATTCTTCTTTTCTTATGCCATCGATTGTAAGCAACAGGGAATTTACATCCTCTTCTGATCGACCTGATTTCTTTGCCAGCATCAAGGCAAAATTTTGGGATGCTGACGCCGGGTTAAGCATATATTTTGAACGCAACTGTTCGAAGAAAAACAGGATCTTCTTTTCTGCAATATTCTTGTGATCACTGCGCTGGTAATAGAGATTTCCAATGGTACCGACAAACTCAAGCGAAGTATTCTCCAGTGGAGGAAGGATTGGGATAATGCGTTGTTTGCGTTTGGATTCAAAGATCATGAACAACAGCAGTGAAATCACGAGTATATAATAAGCCCATGCCAGGGGCTCATGAGTGAGAATGAATCGCAGGGGAGTACTTGCCTCCAACCTACCCACGCTGTAGTACTCTGTCCAGTACACATCCTTGACGGGCAGATGAGAGAGCGTAGTAGCCACAAACTGTTGACTTTGCCTTCTCAATGCATAGATATTTGTAAAGACAAGTGGAGTGCAATTGAGGATAAAATTCCCTTTTCCCCATTGAGTCCTAATGGTAATGGGCTGATGAAAATTATTTTCGGCAATTATTGTGGTTCGCGTGGAATCGAACCTCGCAAAATAGTTGTGCACGTTGTCGCGTTTGAAAACATAGTGTTGAGAAGTGTCAAACCGGGGATTCACAAATTTCAGGAAGGAGGTATCCCGCCTTGCGTCTGCCATATTTTTCTCAAGCAGATAATCATATGTCGAGAGCTTTAAGGTGTCTGCCAGTTTATTGCGGAATGACTGCGCACTAATCAATATCGTAGCACCCTGTTCCGCATGCTTTAGAAGCACTTCCGTATCTTCTTTGGGCATGGAGAGGGAATGTGCAATAACAATAATGTTCTCTTGTTGTTTGACGCTATCTTTTAATTCATACACCGTTTGGTTAATGACCCTGACTTTTTTCCCCTTAAAGAGGGACGGGAGAAGTTCATTCAGTACATACGCTCCGAAGGGATTCTTGTCCTCGGCGGCATAGGTAGGGGTCCAGTCATAGTCTTTGGGACCCATGAGTTTGACAAAAAGGAAAAGGCCGAACGCCAGCGACAGATACAATATATATTTCCAGTCTCGTTTCATTCCACCTTTTTTCTCCATTCGTCAAAAATGGTGTGCACACGTTGATATAGATTTTCATTGACTTTAAAGTCTCCGTACCAGGCATAGTCGAAGTAAAAACTCAATTCATTGAAACCTGTCTTCAGGTCTGGCCGGGCCAGTTCGTCCAGGTACTCATGATTGGTTTTGCCAGGTCGCCAATCTAGGTGTTGCTTATCGGAAAGTAGTTTCAGGGAATGGAGGAAAGTGAGGCGGACAGCATTTCGGTATTCTTTTTTTTGCAACGCATCCCGAATGAGTTGATCAAAGTCCATTGCGTGGATATTCTCTTCAAATGATTGATATTTTAGTGGGCCATGGTCAGCCCCGGAATAAAACACTTTCAGGGCATCTACCTTCAATAACATCATGGCCAGGATAATAAGCAACACGAGCCCAACGGAGTACATGAACACTTGTCCCCAGTTGGTTTTTACTGCTGACCTGAAAAGCCACTCAAAAAATTGATTCAACCATAACATAATTCTGTCCCACAGACTCTCCGCCACGGAAGGAGGTTGTTTGTAATCAAAGTCATTTGAATTTCTCAGGTTCTCTAAGGTTTCATTGTCAAAGGTCCGTTCGGTTACGAGGGTTGAATCGGGTGGGGCACCCTGAATTTTACCTGGGAATATTGTCGATGAAGTGTCAACCGCGGAAGGCACTATCGAATCCTGCGCCGCGAGGGAGTGGCAACCAGCATAGAATAAAATCAACAGAAGAGCGGCCCGCATGTCAGTGGCTTAGTAATGTTCTTCCGGCCGGGGGGCATCCTGTGTTTCTCCAAGGGTGTTGATCTGGCCCATAAGTCCTTTTGCCTCCTTCATTTCCACGAGGTTAAAATATTGGAAGGCAAGACCTACATTGGGCAACAGGTATAGGAGGAGTTGGGTGATGTAGGCGAGGGCGTTTAGGATAAAGACAATCGATTCAGTAATCCCTGATGATTCATTGAAGGCGTCTGGCTTAACTTGATGCAGCATGGATACACCCTGAAGGATAGAAGCCGGTATGGAGAACACATACGAGATGATCCCAACCAACAATGACAGGATCATTAACAGACCGAAGGTGCTCCACCATTTGCCGCGAATGAGATAAAAGGAACGTGCAAGGGCCTCGAAGAATCCCTTCTTTTCAAAGGCCCTGATCGGGTAGATCAGTGAAGCGCCGATGAAAACATAAAAGACGCCAACGATTAAGAAGATAACACCAAAGAAAATCAGGAAGCCGGAAATGTTTCCCAATAGAACGATGGGGATAAGCATAAAGAGGTACATCAGTACGGTCACCAATCCGAACAAGAGGGTAGTGGCAAGATACATCCCTAAGGTTTCGCGCACCTTCTCCCAGACATCGTTTACTTCCAGATCGGCTGTTCTTTTTTCAGCATATAAAATCATGTAGCAGTTGGTGGTAGCAATGACTGCAACATAACTTACGATCACGAAGACAAACATTAATGCCGCCTGGATCCAAAAACTCACAGTTAAAAAGAAGTTTTGGAACGCCTCCGGATCCCGACCTGCCCCCATCACAAGCTTAAAAAAATCTCCCACGAAAGAACTCAGCAGCAGGCTGGCCACGAGGACCGGCGGACCGGCGATGTAGAGCATGCTGCGGAACAGCCCCTTGAAATTCTGCCGCACAAACGTAAATGTTGCATTCAGCTTGTTGCTGAAGTCGCGGGTCCTTTGAAATTCAATGATCTTAACGTCTTCCATGGTGCAGGCGATAGGGGTAGATGACAAAGTAATAGACCATCAACAAGGCCGACAAGGAAATGATAAGGGTTTTTAAACTCCAGTGCATAAACGCATATCGGGTAATAACTCCCTCAATGAAAGCGGCAAGCAGAAAAAACGGGACGAGACCGATGACAATCTTTAATCCTTTGATGGCGCCATTTTTAAAAGAGTCTATCCTGGAATAGGTTCCGGGGAAAAGAAGGCTGTTTCCCATGGTGAAACCTGCTGCCGCCGCAATGACGATAGAGGAAAGCTCGATGGTGCCATGGAGCATGATGACAGGAAATGCCCGCGCCAGCTGGTGTTCGCGGTAAAAGAAGGTTACAAAGGCGCCGACCATGAGGCCGTTATTGAACAGGTACAACCCGGTGCCCAGCGAAAAGAAGACACCATATATAAAGGTGAAGAAAGAGACGAGCACGTTGTTCCATGCAATCAGGAAGAACATTGTCATTTCATCATACGAGGAGTAGATCCTGGTGGGATTCCCGCGTTTGATATTTTCTATCGTCATGTTTACGTAGTGGTCACCCAGGATTAGCCTCACGAAAGTGTCATCGTATGCCGCAGAGACCGCACCAATGGTGGCGGCAATCAGGAATATAATGGCAGCATACAACATAGGCTTGCGTACCTCAAATAATACAACCGGCAATTCCCGGGTCCAGAACGTGATGAAACGGCTGCTCTCCTCCCTCTTGTTCTTGTAAATCTCCAGATGAATTTTACTGGCGAGGCCGTTAAGGTATTGGGTAGTTCGGCTGTTTGGATATTGTGTTCGTGAAAAAGATAAATCATCCGTCAGTTGAATGAAGAGGTCAGCAAGTTGATCGGGCGGGGCGCCACTAGGCTGATGCAGAATTTTTTCAAACTCTTCCCAGCGGGAACGGTGACGTTGAATGAATGCAGCTTCGCGCACTGAATGGTTAAGAATATTTGCTCAACCTTGACTTTTTGCGACCTCGGCAACTTTTTTCCAAACACGAATTAAGTTACCGGAACAAATTTTCTCAATATCTGTCTCTGTGTAGCCACGCTTAAGCAGTTCATAGATAAGGTTCGGATATTGCGACACGTCTTTCAATCCGGTAGGTAAGTTCTCCCCGCCTCCAACGCCATCATAATCTGAACCTAACCCCACATGATCAACACCGGCCAGCGACACGGCACGGTCGATGTGATTGGCCACTGTCTCCACATCTGTGCCGGGTGACGGATGATCCTGCTTGAAACGTTCCACAATGGATTTGGCCAGAGAGTCGGAGGATTTCATTCTTTGAGCCAGGAGCAGTGAGTCAATCCTTTTGTTATAACGCGATACATCGCCGCTGAGGAAGGCCGCATAGAAGTTAATCATCATCACACCATCGTTTTCCCCTAATTTCTTGATCATATCATCCGTCATATCCCGCCTGACTGTCGAGGCAAAAAAACGACATGAAGAGTGCGATGCGATGCAAGGGGCTTTCGTGAGTTTCATGACCTGGTAGAAGGTAGTGTCATCAACATGAGAGATATCGACCATGATGCCAAGCCTGTTCATTTCCGTTAAGACTTGTTTCCCGAATGGACTAAGTCCATGCCAGGTGTGCGTTGTGTCTCCTGAGGAGTCGCAGATTTGATTATCCTTGCTGTGGGTCAGAGTGATGTAGCGGATTCCCCGATCATAAAAATATTGCACATTCTTTATGTCGTCCCCCACGGGCGCACCATTTTCCATTCCCATGGGCAGAGAAATTTTTCCTTCTGAAAAATTTCTCTGCACGTCTTCAACCGTATTGGCCAGTGCAAATTTGTCAGGAATGTTTTCGGTGATGCCACGTACCATATTAATCATAGAGTCTGCAAGTGCTTTCCCTCTATCCGGGAGGAGTTGATAGGAAGACGGAATATAAATGGACATGAAGGGTGCGTCGAGGCCGCCTTTTTTGGCCCGCTCATAATCAAAGTCACCTTCATTGCTTTTGATGGGAATACCCATGTACTCCCGATCAATTCGGAAATTCTTGATCTTCAATCTGAAGGGAAGGTCAACGTGACCATCCGCAATTATGAATTTATGGGCCAATTCATCCGCGTAAGCGTGCAGTTGATCATCAGTCATCCTGTCCACAGGTTTTTTTTCCGAACAGGAGGTCAGGAGCGCGGTGAGCAGGAAAACCAAGCAGGTGTTGAAATAGGGTAGACTGGAGAACTGCCGGTTGGCACAAGATGCAACCATAGGGCCTGAAAGATGGAAACTGCTGAAGGATTTCATAGGTTTGGGCTTGAGTCAGAAAGCCGATAAGTTAACAAATGTCTCAGATTTAGTATAAACGGGTAGCCAAGATCGCCCCAGTATGCAGGTCCACGTTCGCACTACACAAAATGTTTTTATCCATTATCCGGTTGCCAGCTTGGGGGACCGTATCCTGGCATACCTGCTTGACCAATTGATATTGATTGTATTCGTAGTCATCATGGTGACTTTATATGTCCAGATCAAAATGATCGTTATTTGGGCATGGCTGTTGAGTGTGGCCGCACCTTATTTATTGTACCATTTGCTGTTTGAGATTTTCATGAACGGACAAAGTCCTGGAAAGCGAGCCATGAACCTGAAAGTGCTGAGAATGAATGGCACTCCGGCCTCCGTGGGTGACTATTTATTGAGGTGGATGTTTGCTTTCGTTGACATCCACCTCATGTCTGGTGTCATCGCCGTGCTTACGATTGCTGTGGGTCAAAAAGGACAGCGGCTCGGCGACCTGGTCGCCGGGACTACGGTCGTGAAACTCGTGCAGGAATCGGAGGTCACCGCCTCTGAAGTGTTTGTCCAGCAAGAGTCAGGGTATGTACCCACCTTTACCCAGGTGGTTCAGTTGACTGAACAGGATATCGAATTAGTTCGGCGTGCGCTTGAAGTTAACCGTGACACTGCCAACCCAGCGCCCATGATGGCCGTAACGGAAAAAATCAAATCCTTGCTCGGTGTTCAGACGGATATGACGCCGGTGCGATTCTTGTACACTGTCATCAAAGACTTTCAACACCTCACTGCCCGCTGATGAATGCATTTCAGGAGATCACCCGAACCCAGCTGGCTTTGCGAAACGGTCAGGACAAACCGGAAGTATGGGTGGCCTATAAAGGAAACGTTTTTGATGTATCATCCTCTCGTCTATGGCGGGAGGGTAAACACTATGAACACTGGGCCGGACAAGACCTGACTGACGAATTGATCGATGCTCCCCACACCGACGAGGTTTTCAGTAAATTTAAGGTTATTGGAAAGTTGATATGATCATCATTGCCGACAGCGGAAGTTCAAAAATTGACTGGCGCCTGGTAGCCCGTAATGGTAGCATCAGCCAGGCAACAAGTGCAGGATTTAATCCATACTACGAACCACTGGATCACCTCAGAAATAACGTCCGGGAAAAACTTGTGGCCAAGGTTACGGAGCCTGTCTCCAGGATATTCTACTATGGGACCGGGGTATCATCCGAAAAAAACCAGCAGAATATAAGGGCTGTCTTTTTGGAATTCTTTCCCAAAGCCATCGTGGAGGTTGAGTGGGATTTGCTGGCAGCGGCACGAGCCTTGTGCGGACATGAAGCAGGCATTGCCTGCATTCTGGGTACCGGCTCCAACTCATGTTTGTACGATGGAACCAAAATTGTTGGTCAGGTAGCAAACCTTGGCTGGATACTGGCGGATGAAGGCTCTGGCACCAGCATAGGAAAGAAGTTCCTCGTGGACTACTTGCGAAACAAGCTGCCGGGAGAACTCGCAGCCCAATTCAAGAAAAGATTTCCCTTCACGCGGGAAGAATTTCTAGCCAAAATCTACCAGGAAGAAAAGCCCAGTACTTTTCTCGCAACATTTTCGAAATTTATCTTTCAACACCTGAAAGAGCCATACTGTTATCAACTGGTCTCTGACAGTTTCACGGAATTTTATGAAAACAACGTCATGAAATATGAAGGATATCGTCAACTGAAAGTACATTTTGTGGGCTCCATTGCGTTCTACTATAGTGACCTGCTGCGACAGGTAGGGAATGATAAGGGCATTGCGGTGAAAAATATTTTGGAGGGACCCATTGCCGGGCTTACTTTGTACCATCAGGCAGACGTTGAATCCGGGGAATAGCACTAATTTGTTTGTTCATTTGTATGCAGAGTATCACAGAATCTTCTTCTCAATACGAGCACCTGGACAAGATGAACGTTCGCGATTTGCTGGTGGGCATCAACCGTGAGGATAAGACGGTGCCCACAGCCATTGAAAAGGTTATTCCAGGTATAGAAGCCCTTGTTCATGTCATCGTTGACAGAATGAAATCCGGAGGACGCCTCTTTTATATCGGCGCTGGCACCAGTGGCCGACTTGGGATTGTTGATGCATCAGAAATTCCTCCGACGTATGGAATGCCTCATGGAAAAGTTATTGGGTTGATGGCGGGGGGCGATAAAGCCATCCGTCAGGCGGTGGAGTTTGCAGAAGATGATGCAACCCAAGCCTGGAAGGACCTGGGTTTTTACAACATCAATCCTGCCGACGTGCTGGTGGGCATCGCGGCTTCCGGCAGAACGCCCTATGTTATCGGGGGAGTCAGAGATGCGCGCCTTCATCACGTGGCAACAGGATGCATCACTTGTAATTCCGGAAGTGAACTTGCGAAACAGGTGGATTACCCCATCGAGGTGGTGGTCGGTCCTGAATTTGTCACTGGATCAACACGAATGAAAGCGGGCACGGCCCAAAAGCTTGTGCTGAACATGATTTCTACAGCCACCATGATCCAACTTGGTCATGTAAAGGGAAATAAAATGGTTGACATGCAACTCACCAACAACAAACTGGTTGACAGGGGGACACGCATGATCATGGAAGAGTTGCATGTGGATGAAAAGGAAGCTGGACAACTTCTAAGACAATTTGGTTCTGTGCGCAAGGCACTTGCAGGTAAGAAGTAATGCGCCCACTTAGGCAATATTTCCAATTGGCCGTCTGCCCGACTAAGACATGAAACTAAGTTGCGCACTTTCTACTGGCGTATCGGCAGGTACTAGAAAATTTCTTCTCGTTTTCAATTCATGACAAAGCACGCGCGTTCGCTTGAGCGGTCCTTTCTTGAACCAGCGACCGTGCAACCCAAAAGTACTTCCCTCAGGAATTTCCAAGAGAAGCACAACTGATTTCTGACGATCATCATATTGTCGAAGGGCGTGTGTCAATACAGAATCAGAAAAGCTTGAGGCCTTTGGATTTGCCATGTGTTTTTGCAGCACCGTGAGAAGTTCTGTCGGGAAAATCCCTTCATGCATCAACGGAGCCATAAGCCGCTGGAACGTTGTCTTCCAATCCTTGCCATGGGCTTCATGCTTCCATCCATGCTGCTGGTGTACGACCAGGTGAGCAACTTCGTGAACATAGGTTAACAGGAAAAGGTAAGGATGGCTGTCATAGTTCACCGTGATGCGCGGAGATTTACCTGGTTTGCAGGTGAAGTCCCCAACTTTTGTAATTCTCTTGCGGCGAACCTTGAACTCAAATGGATATTGCTGCCACAATTTGAAACAATAAGAGAGCGCGGCAGAGGGGAGATGTTTTTCTAAGAGGGTGTGGAGGCTGGGGGAATCCATGGGCATAAAAAAAGGCTTTAGTTGCTAAAGCCTTTCCCGGGAAAACCTCTTCATCAGAGATTACTTCTTCTTCTTCTTTGTTGCCGCAGCAGCAATTGAGTCTGCTTTTGCCTGGGCCTTGGCAGTTGAATCTGCCTGAGCCTGAGCTTTAGTAGCAGCTTTAGCAACTACCATAGCAATTGAATCTGCCACTCTGGTAGAGTCAACCTTGGCTTTAGCAGCAGCTTCTTCTTTTGCTTTGTTGCTGCAACCGACAAATGCCAATGCAAATGCGAATACAACAATTAGTCCGATTACTTTTTTCATAGTTTACAGGTTTTTAAAATTCGAGCGCAAATATACAATATAAGGTCGATTTCAAGGCTTGGGCGTCGAAATATTTGAGTTATTATGTGATACGGGCTAAAATTAGACCTGACAGCCCTTAAGACAAGAATTACTTCTTTCTAAAAAAAAGCCTGACAGGCACGCCGGTAAAATCAAAATTTTCCCGCAATCGATTTTCCAGAAAGCGTTGATAGGATTCTGGAATGTATTGAGGAAGGTTGCAGAAGAATGCAAACGTTGGTGTCGCTGCATTTACCTGCGTGACGTACTTTATTTGAATATGCTTCCCTTTGGTGGCAGGCGGCGGATAATGTACAATTTCAGGAAGCAAGGCATCATTGAGTTGTGAGGTGGGCACCTTCTTGATCTTGTTTTGGTAGACTTCCACTGCCTTCTCTACCACCTGGAAAATCCGCTGTTTTTCAAGGGCGGAGGCAAAAATGATGGGTACATAGTCAATCGGGGCGAGGCTCTCCAGCATGCTCTTCCGGATATTGTCTGCTGTCTTGCTGTCCTTTTCCATTAGGTCCCACTTGTTCACCATGATCACCATCCCCTTACCCTGCTTCTGCCCCAAGGCAATGATGTTCACATCCTGGGACTCCAGCCCTCGCTGGGCATCGATTACAATGATACATACATCACATTCTTCCAGGGCCTTGAGTGATCGAAGGACAGAATAGAATTCAATATCTTCATGGACTTTGCTGCGCTTACGGATTCCGGCCGTATCAATAAGGATGAAATCATTTCCAAACATCCTGTACCGCGAATGAATGGCATCACGTGTGGTACCGGCTTCATCCGTGACAATGCTCCGCTCCGTGCCCAGCAGCACATTGAGAAATGAAGACTTGCCCACATTGGGTCTTCCAAGGATGGCAATTTTGGGAATGCCAACATTTGGATCCTCGAGATCTTCCGCAGGGAAAACTTTGACGAGGTCGTCGAGTAATTCACCGGTACCGCCTCCATTCTCAGCAGAGATGGGATACACTTCGCCCATGCCGAGTCCATAAAATTCACTTGCCAGGGAAGTCTTGTCGGGTGTATCCGCTTTATTGGCGACTACGAAAACCGGCTTCTTTGATTTGCGGATGATGTTGGCAAACTCCTTGTCGTAGCCAGTGAGGCCATCCCGGCAATCCACCATGAATAGGACGGCAGTAGACTCTTCGATAGCGAGTTCTACCTGCCGGCGTATCTGCTTTTCAAACTTGTCGTCGGAACCGGTAACATATCCACCTGTATCAATCACGGTAAAAAACTTCCCGGTCCACTGTGCATAGCCGTAATGGCGGTCGCGGGTTACCCCGGGCATATCGTCCATAATGGCCACACGGCTTTCAATTAACCGGTTGAAGAAAGTGGATTTGCCTACGTTGGGACGGCCAACGATTGCTATAATGTTTGACATACCTGATTTAAGCCTGCAAAGGTAAGCAAAGTGGTTCCGTGTTCCGAGTTATGGCATCCCTGAACACCGAACATTGAACTATTCAAGGTATCCAAAGGACCTCAGCTTGTCCTTTTGTTTCCTCCAATCCGAAGCCACCTTAACCCGCGTTTCCAGGAATACTTTCTTTCCGAAGAAGGCCTCCATATCCACGCGTGCCTCCGTGCCAACTTTCTTCAAAGAGCTTCCTGCTTTGCCAATGAGAATTCCTTTTTGTGACTCGCGTTCCACAAAGATGGTGGCCCGCACCCGCAAAATCGTTTCCTCGTCTTTGAAGTCTTCGATGCCAACCTCGGTGCTATAAGGTACCTCCTGGCTGTAGTTCATGAATATTTTCTCCCGGATGATTTCTGATGCAAAGAATCTTTCGCTTCGATTGGTGAGTTCGTCTTTCGGGAAATAGGCAGGGTGCTCAGGGAGCAGTTCCAGCAAGGCTGGGAATATCTTATCGACATTTTCGCCGGTAAGCGCGGAGACAGGTATGATCTGTTGTGCCCGCAAATAACTTTTCCAATAGTCGATCATCGTTTTGCGCTCTACCTTCGGACTGCGGTCTGTTTTGTTGATCAATAGCAGCAGCGGCGCTGTAATCGTTTTGAATCGTTCATACACGGAGGGGTCGAATTTTTCTCCCCACTCCACGACCAACAGGATAACGTCAGCATCTTCCAAAGATACTTTTACATAGTTCATCATCGCCTCGTGGAGGGCGTATTTGGGTTCAAGAATGCCTGGCGTATCGGAATAGACAATCTGAAAATCTGCGCCATTCAGGATACCCATGATGCGATGACGCGTGGTTTGCGCCTTGGCAGTAATGATGGAAAGGTTTTCACCCACCAGCCTGTTCATGAGGGTGGACTTGCCCACATTGGGCTTTCCTACGATACTGACAAAACCGGCTTTATGCAAGGATTTAGAGGGTTTAAGACCACAAAAGTACACACGATTTACCTTCTATCCTCAAGGGGGATTAATACCAAACAAACACTCCATGAAAGCGCTCGTAGGGTTGATCATTATCACCATCGCGATGTCGTCATGCATGCACCCGGCATGTGCTACCTATTCAGGAGCTAAGGGACGCACCTCCGCCATGGCCACGTCAAAAAAGTCAAAAGCCGCCAAGAACCAGACACCTTATTATAAGGTGAGGAAGTTTGCGGAGAAGGATTAGTTCATATCATTGACATCTCATCAAATTATCAGCAGGGTCAACCCGTTTCGGGAAACCAATTCACATCCACGATGCCCATCAAATTACCGATAGGAAGTTTATCCATGATCGGTACCAATTCCTACTCCAGTGGAGCGGTGTATGATTACATCACTCTTACCACACCCGGCGCCGGAGTTACCTTGATTTCGCCAAGCAATTTCTCATTCGGATAAGGCACCAAGTATTTAATCGATGGAGATTTCTTGGCGGGCTCCCTGATTGCGGCGGGTTGTTCACGATCTTTATGAAGGCAGGTGCGGGCATTGTGGCCTCCGGTGGACCTTAGCGGGAGCAAATATCCTCCGTAAGTGTATTTGGTTTTTACGAGCCATGGGTCTACTTTTGTGGTTCTACATCGCGGGGTGGAGCAGTTGGTAGCTCGTTGGGCTCATAACCCAAAGGTCGTAAGTTCGAGTCTTACCCCCGCTACAACCTAACCCTCAAGAGTGCCATTCTCGGTACCTTCTTGGGGGTTTTCTTTTCTGCAACGAGTTGCATGTAAACCGGCTTTAAACGGTATGCAGTTGTGCACACTGTTTTCACCTACGCTGGTAGCGGTGGTCAGACTAGAGCCTAATTTTAACTACGCGATTGCTGTTGACACCAACTAATCGGAAATTAACGATACGATTCAATCAAGCGCCCGTTGGGAAAACTAAGGAAGAAAATTAAGCAACTAAGCAATCCATTCTCAAGCGGTGGGGGCGGTGAGCATTTTCAGGCGAGCGTCCAAGCCTCCTTTGTCGCTTTGATGTTCACTGGTGGGTTCTCTCCATGCTTGCCAGCATGGCCTATTAAGAGTGTGAGCGTTCAAACAAAACACAAAGGAATCGAAACAGATGACCTATTAGTTGAAGTCACGGATCCGACCAACAATGAAACCAGACGACTCCTGGCCCAAATAAAGCACTCGATTCGCATAAGCAAGAGCGATCACCAATTTGGCGAGGTGATCTCCGCGGCGTGGGCGGATTTCAATAGCGATTCTTTCAACAAAGGGAAGGATGTCATTGCGCTGATAACTGGTCCGTTGAGCGAAAGTGACATCAGGGATGCCAGATCTCTACTTGAATGGGCCCGGACATGTCAAACGTCCCAGGAGTTCATAACAAAGGTAAACTTGGCACAATTCAGCAATAAGAATCGACAACAAAAGCTTTCTGCATTCAGGAAAAGGCTCGGCGATGCAAAGTCAGACCACCCAATTTCGGATGACGAGCTTTTTACTTTCTTGCGCCACTTTCATTTAATAGGCTTTGATCTTGACCTACGGCAGGGGCTAACACTTGCGCTGCTCCATTCGCATCTTGGCTTCTATGTCAAAGAAAAAATACCTCAATTCTGGAGTCAGATTGTCGATCTTGTCCAAAATGCGAACAAGAATGCGCAAACGCTTACGGCAGAGAACATTCCCGAGGAGATGCAGTATTTCTTCAAGGAACGGCCACCCATTGCTGTTTCGAATGAATTTGCTGTTGGGGATTCGGCACAAAAGTGGTTTGATGATACGAATGCGGGCGAAATAGCCCTGGCAAACTTGGTTGGCTCTTGGAATGACCGAAACAATGAAGACATAAACATCGTTTCGCGGCTTACGAAGGAAAACTATGATGTCTGGATTAAGAAGGTGCAGAAACTCTTGCCAATTGCGTCCGGTCCTATAACTGTAAGTAACGGAGTTTGGAGCATTCGAAACAAGATTGAAGTGATTGAAATATTTGGTACCTCAATCACGGACAGAGATTTAGTTGAATTCAAAGAATGTGCATTGAAAATTCTTTGCGAAATTGATCCCAAGTTTGAACTTCCTGGTGATCAGAGATATGCCTCGAATGTTTTTGGCAAGAGCACAAAGTATTCTTTGGCTCTCCGTAGGGGAGTTGCTGAGGGTCTTGCACTCCTTGGCAACAAAGGAGATCTGCTGAAGAATTGTTCAGTCGGGGCTACTGAGAGTACAGCAACTCTCGCAATTCGTGGAATTCTTGACAATGCCTCATGGGAAATTTGGGCCAGCCTTTCGCATGAACTCCCGCAATTGGCTGAAGCCTCGCCAAATGAATTCCTGAACGTTGTTGACATATGTCTCCGTCAGAATCCTTGTCCATTTGAAAAATTGTTTTCAGAGGAAACTG
>JANYHW010000044.1 GCA_025358885.1 Cytophagales bacterium
TAGGGGTTCTTGTATAGAGTCTCGCGTTGCCGATCAGAGACTACATCAAAAAGTGGTGAAGTCAATGATTCAATGTTGCTCCCTAATTCCTGATTATATCTCCACGCCCTGAGCGGCTGTATTTCGGCCATAATTGAATGATGTTGAATATAGTTGTACAGATGATGCCCTATGTCCGGTTGGTCTTCCAACGATTAATTCCTTCTGATGGCGCAGATTGAAGCGTGGACTGGTCCTTTTCATCGAAGAGTTTTACGGCTAGAGCGGCGGCAACTTTCCCCTCATCCACATCTGCATTTGGATTGTTCAGGACCTCAGGTGTAAAATATTGTTCGACAAATCTTGTATCAAAATTACCTGACCTGAATGCATTGTGCTGCATAACAAACTTGCAAAACCCAAGGGTCGTTGCCACACCGGTGATCTGATACTCATCAATGGCCCGGATGGTCTTCTCAATGGCGGCTTCCCTGGTCTCATCGTGGCAGATCATTTTGGCAATCATGGGGTCATAATAGAACGGTATAGACATACCCTCCTCGAATCCATCATCTACCCGAATGCCATGTCCCTGAGGACGCCGGTAAGTTTTCAATGTGCCGATGTCTGGAAGGAAACTGTTGGCAGGATCCTCTGCATACACCCTAACTTCGATGGCGTGTCCCCGGATTCGGAGTTCATCCTGTGAAAATGGGATTTTCTCCCCTTCAGCAATACTGATTTGGAGTTTCACTAAATCAAGGCCTGTTATCTGTTCCGTGACCGGATGCTCCACCTGAAGACGGGTATTCATTTCCAGGAAATAGAAATTCTTATTTTCATCAAGTATGAATTCTACCGTTCCGGCATTAAAGTAGCCACATGAACGCGCTGCATTTACGGCTGCTTCCCCCATGACCTTTCGAAGGGCAGGAGTAAGCACTGAAGAAGGAGCCTCCTCTACTACTTTTTGGTGCCTTCGTTGGATGGAGCATTCACGCTCGAACAAGTGGACAACATTACCTTGTTGATCACCAAATATTTGAAATTCAATATGCCTGGGCTTGGTGACATACTTTTCGATGAAGACTGAACCATCGCCGAATGCTGACGTTGCCTCACTCACCGCACGCTCCATTTGTTCTGAGAACTCCGCTTCATTGTTTACGATGCGCATCCCTTTGCCGCCACCTCCTGCACTTGCCTTGATCAGCACAGGATATCCTATCTCCTTTGAAAGTTTTTTCGCTTTTGTGACGTCTGTGATTGGTTCAGCGGTACCGGGGACCAAGGGAACCTTAAATTTGGCCGCAGCATTTTTGGCGGCAATCTTATTGCCCATGATTTCAATGGCATGGGGGGGAGGGCCCACGAAAATCAAGCCCGCATCAATTACAGCCTGGGCAAAGTCTTCGTTTTCCGAAAGGAACCCGTAGCCAGGATGAATAGCATTGGCCCCTGTCTGTCGCGCCGCAGCGATGATCTTGTCCATGCGTAAGTATGATTCAGCGGACGGAGGAGGTCCAATGCATATGGCTTCATCGGCAAACCTGACGTGAAGGGCTTGTCGGTCGGCTTCACTGAATACCGCCACCGTTTTGATGCCAAGTTCTCTTGAACTTCTCATAATGCGGAGGGCAATTTCGCCGCGGTTCGCGACAAGTAATTTTGTGATCTTTGTCATGAAGTATACTTCGTTGCAATGCTAGGAATAAATTCTTGATTGAGGTGGCCCCTGCCGTCAGACCTGTTTCGTCCTCATTTCAACATTCATTATTTTGCTTAAATTTGCGCAAAATTTTAACCTCAAAACCACCCAATAATGGTCGATTTGTTTGAAAAACTGCGGATGGAGGCTGGTCCTCTGGCCAAATATTCACACCTACCGGATGATTATTTTTTCTTTCCCAAGCTAGAGGGCGAAATCGGACCCCGCATGACCTTTATGGGCCGGGAGGTACTTAACTGGAGTTTGAACAATTACCTCGGCTTGGCCAATCACCCTGAAGTTCGCAAAGCAGATACGGAAGCCACAGCCAGCTTCGGTCTGGCCTATCCAATGGGTGCCCGTATGATGTCGGGTAATTCCTTACAGCATTTGGAATTTGAGAAACAGCTTGCGGATTTTGTCAAGAAGGAAGATGCCATGCTCCTCAACTTTGGCTATCAGGGTGTGGTATCCATTATAGATGCACTAGTAGATCGCAAGGATGTTATTGTATACGATGCTGAATCGCATGCCTGTATCATCGATGGCGTTCGGCTCCACATGGGTAAGCGTTTCGTTTTCCCGCATAACAACCTGGAGAACCTTGAAAAACAATTGCAGCGGGCCACGAAACTTGCAGATGAAACCGGCGGAGGCATCCTCGTTATCACCGAAGGTGTATTTGGGATGTCTGGTGATATGGGTGACCTCAAGGGTATCGTAGCCCTTAAAAAGAAATACAACTTTCGCCTTCTTGTCGATGATGCACATGGCTTTGGTACCATGGGCAAGACAGGAGCAGGCGCGGGTGAAGAGCAGGGTGTCCAGGATCAAATCGACCTATACTTCTCAACCTTTGCCAAATCCATGGCAAGTATCGGTGCTTTCGTGGCAGGCCAGAGGAATATTCTGAAGTATCTGCGGTACAGCACAAGGTCCCAGATTTTTGCCAAGAGCCTTCCCATGCCATTGGTTCTTGGAGGGATGAAAAGACTGGAGCTTTTGCGTACCCAACCGGAGTTGAAGGACAATCTTTGGAAGATTACCAAGGCTGTCCAGAGCGGTTTAAGGGACCGCGGGTTCTACCTGGGCACCACCCAGTCACCGGTTACCCCAGTCCTGTTCAAGGGGGGTGTAGGAGAGGCTGCCAACATGTCTATGGACCTGAGAGAAAACTTCCATATTTTCTGCTCAGTTGTGATCTATCCTGTTGTG
>JANYHW010000176.1 GCA_025358885.1 Cytophagales bacterium
TGTTTGAGCAACATCTTCAGGCTCCATTCAATTTCCCCAGGTGCCTCCTCCATGGCTGAATACAAGATTGGACCAGAGACCGCCCGCTTGTCATCTTCAATTTTGTTTTTCCACTTTGCAATTCCGCTTGAGATTTCAAACGTTTCAAGCACATCGCCTTTGAAATAATCTACACCTGTTGCTCTCCTCGAAATCACCTGTCCATCATCCATGACGAGGTCAACCCGGATTTTGGGGCCGCGGCCGCGATCATTGTATTGATACGTATACGACACTTTACCCGGACCATCCGACCACATTAACTGTTTGCCGGATATTTTTTCTGTCGTGAGAATGGTATAACGGGTGGTATCCGTTACTGCAAAAGCATGGATAGTACTGGCTATGGCCAGCACGCTGAGTGAGGGCCCGATGAATTGATTCATATGTCTGCTTTTTTGAAAGCTATTTCTTTAGAACAGTAAACTCAACCCGTCGGTTATTGCCTCTTCCCTCCTCTGTATCATTGGAGTCAATGGGTTTCGCCTCACCATATCCATGGGCAGTCAGGCGATTCCGGTCGATGCCCTGGCTCGAAAAGTAATCCACCACAGACTGCGAACGGCCTTGCGACAGGTTTAAGTTGTATTCGTCTGAGCCTTTGCTGTCTGTGTATCCGGCAATCTCAATTTCCACCGTAGGATTCTGGTCGAGGAAGTTTACCACTTTGTTAAGTTCTGTAAAAGATTCCTTTTTCAAGGAGGTCTTGTCAAAATCAAAATAAATGTTCTTCATGCGCACAGTAAGTCCCACCTCAATCGGCTGAAGATAAAGGTCCTTTGTCAGTGGAGACAAGTCATCGGTGCTAAAAGCCACGCTATCCGTGGTGGAAAGAAAACCCTCAGCAGAAGCCGTCAGCACGTACCAACCCAGCTTTCCAACTTCCAATTGGTATTTCCCTTCAGCGGCCTGCACCGAGTTGCTGCTTTTCTTCTCGGGTTTCAGGGTAAAATCCACCTTCGCATTGATGGGCGCACTCGTTTTCTTGTTGAATACAGATCCCACGATTACTAATTTTTTCTCTATAGGTGTAAGGTATATTTCCACCACTAGCGTTGTGTCATTTTCCAAGGGTGGTACGGCCATCGACAAGTCGCGCGGTTGAAAGCCGGATGCATTGGCGGAGAGAAGATAACTGTTTGTTTCGGGGATGAGGGTTTCGAACTTCCCGGTGACCGGGGTCTTCAGCGTGATCGGTTTTGCATCATTGACCGTAATGATCACATTGGAAGCAAGCGGTTCCTTCGTTTTCTCATTATAAACCACTCCATTTACATGCACTTTGACTATGCGGGGTACCAGCACAAAAATATCGAGGTTACCTCCATCCTGGCGGCTATTGGCCCGCGCGGTGTACACATCCCCTGTTGCATCCATGGAAAAATAAAAATCATCTGCTGCCGTATTGATGGGTTTGCCCAAGTTAACGGGGTCGGACCAGCTGCTCCACGAATCATCCATGCGGGTTGATTTATAGATATCTGCACCGCCTTGCTTGGCCGGTCCGGGCCTGTCGCTGGCGAAATAAAGTGTTTTGTTATCAGGTCCAATGAATGGAGCAAAATCATCAGAAGGTGTGCTGATCTTCAGCTTCTCCGGTCTTGACCATACTCCATTTTGTTCATGGGTTACATACAGATCGCTGCGAATTCCATTCTCTGCCTCTGAAAAGTAGAGAACCATATGTTTCTTGTCAACTGAGATTGACGCTCCGTTGAACCGCCCCCTGGCCATCGTTGCAAAGTCTTTTACGTTGAGTTCCGCCCAGCTTCCGCCAGAGCTTACAAGGGAGAAAGATTTTTCATTTTTCCCCCGACTGCCGCGCACAAGGAGTGAGCCATCCGGCAACACCTGGAATACTTGGTTGGATTTGCTTTGGTTAAATGGAGAGGGCAAATGTTTGGGGACCGCCCACACGCCTTTGTCGTCTTTGGTACTCATCCAGATGTCTTGTGTGCCCTGTATTCCCATGGTATTCCCTGGATGATCAGCCACAAATAAATAAAGCTTCTTCCCATCCGGGGATATCACCGGGGCAGCATCATGATAGACTGAGTTGACCTCTTTGAGCTTTGTCAGCTCATACCTGGGGCTGTATTGTTGTGAAAGGCACTGCACTGAAGCAGCCAGGCAGAAGACCGCGGTGAGAAACTTCATCCAAGGAAATTTAGAAGTAAAGTTAACAGATAAATGATTCTTTGCACAGCACCCCTGCACCCTATGCCGAGGTGCCGGGCATAGAGAAGAATCCCCGTTTGCTCATGACGATGGCCACCAGAATCAGCACAAGGGCAATGGAATTGAATATCAACATCCTCTTGTGTTTGGCAGTATCATCGTTCATTTTTTTTGATGTAATCCTGGCCATCGTAATCATCACAATGGCGGCAAGCATGATGGTGATATGCTCAGAAGTCCAGTACCTCGTAACAGGATCCTTCATCGCCCCGCCATCGAAATGCACGTGTGGACTGACAATATAGAGGAGGATCGCCACCAGGAGCTGGGTATGGGTGACGGAAAAGAGCGTCAGGCCGAGGGTATTGTCCAATTTTCCAAAAGCCTGTTTGTTTGAAAAGCCCAAAAATGCCTTCACAATGACCGCTAGCAAAAGAAGCAGGATAAGGTAACGAAGCAAGGAGTGGGTATGGAGGAGTCCGGTGTACATATGGTTCGATTTAAGCCGAAAATTAATTCTTTCACTCCATATAACCTTTCCATTGGTGGCTTTTAGTCACCTCTGCCCGAAAAATCACTAGTGCAATTCAACCGGTATACTTACCTTTTCTTCAAATCCGAGTTATGAAAACGCCAGCCCTCATCTTCCTTTGTTTTGTAGTTTCATTTTCTGTCGTGGCCCAGGACAATCAGGGGTACCGGCGTCCACCCGAAGAAATTGCCAAGTTGGTGGAGGCTCCCCTTTTACCGGCTGTAGTTCTTTCCCCGGACAAAAGCTGGATGGCATTGATGGATCGCGCTGATTATCCAAGCATAGAAGAGCTATCAAGGCCGGAGCTGCGTATTGCAGGACTGCGCATCAACCCCGACAATTTTGGCCCCAGTCGCGGCAACTATTACATCGGGTTGAAATTCAAGAACCTGAAGGATATGAAGGAACATGTTATATCTGGTCTGCCGGGGACACTCCAGTTTAATACGTTAAGTTTTTCACCCGACAGCAAAAAGGCAATATTCCTTCAGACCTATCCTGACCACATTGAACTATGGCTCGTTGATCTCATCACTTTAAACGCCCGTGTGCTGACCCACAAGAAAATAAATGCGACCATTGCCAACCCCATCTCGTGGCTGTCAAACTCAAACCAGGTCATGTTTCTCGCGGCCATTTCGGAAGGTAAGACCCTCCCACAAAAGACGCGTGTTCCGGCTGGGCCTGTGGTGGAAGAGAACCTTGGAAAAAAGGCGCCTGCAAGAACCTATCAGGATTTATTAAAGAGCCCTGACGATGAGAAAATGTTCGACTTCTATTGTACCTCTCAACTTTATTCAATCTCCCTGGATGGCTCCGAGAAATCCATAGGTCAACCTGGGGTCTATTTTACTCAAAGTCCATCACCCGATGCGTCTTTGGTGCTTGCCAAGATGATTCATCGTCCGTATTCCTACCTGGTCCCTGTCAATTTATTTCCTCAATCTATTCAAGTGATGGATATGAGTGGCACCGTTGTAAAGAAGATTGTGGAAATCCCGTTGGGTGACAATATCCCCGTGGGATTCAGTGCCGTAATCAAGGGTCCAAGAAGCCATGCCTGGAGAAATGATCATCCCTCCACACTATATTGGGCTGAAGCCCAGGATGATGGTGATCCAAAAATAAAGATGGAAATACGTGACAAGGTCTATCAGTGGACTGCCTCCTTTAGCGCTGCTCCAGAAGAATTAATCCGTTTGCCTTTCCGCTTTGCAGGCATCACCTGGGGAAATGAAAAAACCGCATGGATATCTGAAACATGGTGGGCTGATCGGAAGATCAGGTTGTACCAGATCGATCCATCCAATCCAACAAAAAAGAGAACAATCTTTGATCGCTCATACGAAGATTCCTATACGGATCCAGGAAATGTCGTAACCACCTTTAACACTTTCGGCCGTCCCGTTATGCAGATCAATACTGACAATTCCGTGTATTTGACAGGAGATGGTTCCTCCCCGGAAGGCGACCGGCCATTCCTGAACAAGATGGACTTGAATTCAGGGAAGGTTACGACCTTGTGGCGATGCGAGGCTCCCTATTTTGAATATGTCGTGGCGATGACGGATGCAAAAAAAGGATCGTTCATCACCTCCCGGGAATCTGCTATGGAGACCCCGAACTATTTCATGCGGACAATCGGATCCAAGACTATGATGCAACTCACCACATTCCCTCATCCCTATCCCCAGATCAAGGATGTAAAAAAGCAAGTTCTGAAGTACAAGCGGGCAGACGGGGTTGATCTCACTGCAGATTTGTACTTACCTCCAGGCTATAAAAAGGAAGACGGGCCATTGCCAACTTTTTTATGGGCATACCCGGCAGAATTCAAATCAAAAGGCAATGCTGGCCAGGTAAAAGGTTCACCCTATACATTTACCCGCATCAGCTGGGGAAGTCCTATCTATTGGGTGGTGCGAGGTTATGCCATTCTGGACAACGCCTCCATTCCTATAGTGGGCGAAGGCGATCAGGAACCCAACGACACCTACATCGAACAGTTGGTGGCCAGTGCCAAGGCAGCCATTGATTACGGTGCGTCTCTGGGATATGTCGACCCAAAACGTGTTGGTGTGGGTGGTCATAGTTATGGAGCTTTCATGACTGCGAATCTCTTGGCCCATTCCGATCTTTTCAAGGCGGGAATTGCGCGCAGCGGCGCGTATAACCGTACCCTTACTCCTTTTGGTTTTCAACAGGAGGAACGCACGTATTGGGAAGCGCCGGAGGTCTATTTCAAAGTGTCTCCTTTCTCCTATGCAGATAAAATAAAGACACCCATTCTGCTGGTGCATGGTGAGGCCGACAATAATTCAGGTACTTTTCCTATCCAGACCGAGCGTTTTTACAATGCGATCAAAGGTCACGGAGGAACAGCGCGCTATGTGTTACTTCCATACGAAAGTCATGGCTATCGTGCGAAAGAGTCTATCCTCCACATGCTGTGGGAAATGGACAACATGCTGGAGACATATGTAAAAGGCAACTCTCCAATGAAAGCCAAGGTGGAATCAAAATAACCAACAGCAAAGTTTGATAGATGAAGGCGTCGCATTAACTTACAATCATCATGAAGCGATTGTCCATTATCCTGTTCTGCCTGTTGACTTTCTTCAGCCTCGGGGCCCAGAAGCATGAAGGTGCCGATACGGTGAAGGTGGGTGCCTATATCATAAGCGTACACGACATCAATTTCCACGACAAAGAATACACCATTCGATTTTGGCTATGGTTTCTATACAACAATCCTGATTTTGATTTCCTCAATCAGCTTGATATCCCGAACGCGAAGGAAATTGATCCACCGGTAATCGTGCAGGATACGGTTGGTGGAAAGACCTGGGTGCAGTTAAAAATGAAGTGCACCATGAAGGAAAATTGGATTGTACACAATTTTCCTTTTGATCGACAGCACCTCCGTGTACGGGTTGAAAATATTGTCTATGATAAGAACAAACTTATCTTTCTTGCTGATAGACGACATTCCATGTTTGATGACATCGAGGGCATGGATGGATGGCATGTCAAGGATTTTGTCGTTTCATCTGATACCACCAGGTATGGAACCGGCTTTGGTGACCCCCGACCCAAGCATGATTCGCAGACGTTTTCGACTTTCAAGATTGACCTAAACATAGAACGTGATGCCTGGGGTCTTTTCATGAAGATATTCATAGGTATGTACATCGCCTTTCTCATCGCCCTTATCAGTTTTGTTAATGCACCCTGGGAATTGGAACCTCGCTTCGGACTCCCGGTGGGTGGTCTGTTTGCCGCAGTTGGTAATAAATACATTATCGACTCCTTACTGCCCGAGTCGCCGGAGTTCAGTCTGGTGGATACCCTCCATAGTATCACCTTCTTTGGAATCCTCTCTATCCTGGCGGTCTCTGCTATTTCCATGAAGCTGTACAACGATGGCAAGAAAGAAGCGTGCCTTCGGGCCGACAAAATTGGTGCCCGCATCGTGACAGTCACCTTTGTGGTTCTGAACCTTTATTACATTATTTCCGCATAGCCGTGAAAGGGTTTGTTGTTGGTCTTATCATTATCCTTTGCTCCCAAAATTCCTTTTCGGCCGCACCCGACACGGTAAAGGCCGGAGCCTATGTCATCAGCGTTCACGACATCAATTTTCACGATAAGGAGTACACCATCAGGTTTTGGCTTTGGTTACTCTACAATAATCCAAAGTTTAATTTCAGCAAACAGTTGGATATCCCCAATGCCAAAAGCATTGAGCCTCCTGATGTGATTACAGACAGCATCGATGGAAATGCGTGGATCATGATGAAAATGAAATGTACCATGAAAGAGAGCTGGGTAGTGGGCGACTTCCCATTCGATTCGCAACACCTCCATGTGCAAATCGAGAACACATTATTTGACAAGAGCACACTCGTATTTAAGCCAGACCTCGCTGGAAGTCAGTATGGCAAGAAAATCGCCATTGATGGCTGGAAGATCAGGAATTTCGCCGTGAGCACGCACACCAACGAGTATGAGACAGCCTTTGGCGACTACAGGGCGCCCAGTCAGCGTTCAGAATTCGCCACCTTCGACATCGACATGGATATTGAAAGGGATGCGTGGGGATTGTTCATGAAGATCTTTGTCGGGATGTACATTGCCTTCCTTATTGCCATCATCAGCTTCACGCCAAATCCCTGGGAGCTGGAACCTCGTTTTGGTTTACCCGTAGGTGGATTATTCGCCGCCGTCGGCAACAAGTACATCATCGATTCTCTGCTGCCAGAATCCTCTCAGTTTACCCTGGTCGACACCCTACATACCCTCACCTTCCTTTCCATTTTTGCCACACTGGTAGTTTCCGCCATCGCCCTCAAACTTCATGATTGGGGACGAAAAGAAGCCTGTCTGAAAGTCAGTTCAATAGGGTCAAAGCTTGTGGTTTCCGGCTACGTGGTTGCCAACATCATATTTATAGTGATGGCGCTCTGGTAGCCCCAACCAAACTCAATCCCTTTGCTTGGTATCTATGATAATCGTGACAGGTCCATCATTGATGAGACTCACCTGCATGTCTGCCCCAAATTCTCCGGTGGGGACGGGACGGCCCAGCAAATCAGTCAAGGCTGTTACAAACTGCTTGTATAGTGGGATAGCACTTTCAGGTCGTGCCGCTTTGATGTAAGATGGGCGGTTTCCTTTTTTCGTACTCGCGTGAAGCGTAAACTGGCTCACAACCAAAATCTCACCCTGGCAATCCAGTAGACTCACATTCATAATTCCACTATCATCATTAAAAATTCTCAGATTGATGATCTTGTTGGTAAGCCAGTCAATGTCCTCCTTGTTGTCGGCTTCTTCTATTCCAACGAGGACCAGCAGCCCCTTGTTAATCGTTGATTTGACTGCCCCCTCAATCTGAACGGATGCCTGCGATACTCGTTGAATAACTGCTTTCATGTTTGTGATCAGAAGTCTTGAAGCTCTGAGGAAACATGTATCATTGCTCCTTGCCCGTCATTCAACGCATAGGCCACCATTGCGCGCGCAACTTTCGCAGAATCGATGGCTTTGTATTTCTTTGGAATAAGGAAGTCAAGTGCCGTCATTACTGCCTTTCCTCCCCCTTCTCCGGTGCGTTTTTCTGCTCTTTTTCCCAACAGAAGGGAAGGTTGGAAAATATGAAGGGATCGGAATCCAACCTGCTTTATTTCTTCTTCGGCTTCACCCTTCACCCGGTTGTAGAAAACTGACGAATTCTTATTTGCCCCCAATGCGGTAATCACAAGGAATTTGACGGCACCGGCACGATGGGTGATCCTGGCCAAAGAAACAGGATATTCAAAATCAACTTTCCTGAATGCCTCCTTAGAACCCGCTTGCCTCATTGTCGTACCCAGACAGCAATAAATATCCTCTCCTTTTAACCGGGATTGAAATTCGGGAAGCTTCTCAAAATCAACAACGATGTTCAGGAGTTTTGGGTGGGTTGAGGTGAGTGGCTTTCTCGACAAGGTGATAACCTGTGTGTAGGCACTTTCCTGAAGGAGAATTTCGAGAACCTGTGAACCTATCAAGCCCGTGGCCCCGGCAAGGATGGCTGTTCTCATCAGAAAGTCTGCTGTATTTCCTTCTTTAGTTCAGAAAGTGCATGACCGATGGGTTCTACTTTTTTCTCGAGGGTAAGTTCAAATATCCTTCGGGCAAGGTCCAGGCTGGTGGCCTCCCCTTCCATTCCGGAAGAGGCCTCGTTGATGAGGATGGTCAGATCTTCTTTCGCATTTTTTATCATACTCCACACCTCTTCGCTCATGTAGATTTGCTGCGACACGTTGTGGTTATATTCATTGCGGACCTCGTCAAGAAGGAGCTTATGAAATTCTCTGGCTGAATAACCGGGATTGTTCAGGCGCAGGAGCATATTCGGGGGTGAAATGCGCTCCAGAAACAAGCACATACGCTCATAGGCCTGAAGCCGGTTGGGCAGTATGGTTTCGATGGACCGCGTGCGGATCTCAAGTTTCTTCAGCTCAATCTCTTTTGTAATGAAAGATCTGACCATCAGGTATACTGCATACAGTACCAACGAGGCCGGTAGCAATATTTTTCCGTATTCAATAAGGGCATCCATAGAATCTTTTGTTCCGTAAAGGTGTTTAAAAATTAGGTATTTTTGATGACATCCTTTGCATAGTCGCTTAAGGGTTCAGGACGTCTCCCTTAACGAAGAAATACCCCAAAATTGTATAAGGAAGCGTCACCGTTAACAGCAGGAGCCAATATCAATGTTCGATCAACTAAAGCCGGTTACCCTGTCTTCCAAGGCAGCCCGGGAGGTAAAAAAAATAATGGGCACGAAGAACATCCCTGCCGAATACGGTTTGCGGATAGGCATCCGTGGTGGCGGTGGATGCGGCGGCGCGAAACTGATTATTGGGTTCGACAAGAAAAAGGAATCCGACCTCTCTTACGTCATGGAAGGGATACCGGTGTATGTGGACAAGAAACACACGATGTATGTCATCGGTAAAGAAGTGGACTTTTATGAAGGAGATGACGCAAGGGGATTTGTGTTTGCTGAACAGGACAAATAAGGCGTGGTTATTTTTGAAAATCTTAACCGTGCAAAATTGAAATTCCTTTAAACCTTCATAGCAAAGGAACTTAACTAACGAGCCTTGCTTATGGTTACTGAGGCCTTTCGGCAAACGCCTCCAATGGGGGGATTGAATTTGGAGATGCTGATGTGTACGGCGATGGCTCCTGGAAATGAAGCAAGAATTTTTTCTGCAATGGAATGACCCACACGCTCCAATAATTTGGAGGGCTTCTCCATCTCCGCCTTCACGAGGGCATACACATCTTCATAGTTGATAGTCCCCGACAAATCATCTTGAAAAGCCGATTCACCAAATTCTGTCTCCACGACAACATCCAGCTCGAACTTATTTCCGGAAGAGCGTTCGTGGGGATAGACGCCGTGGTAAGCGTGAAATTCAAGACCTTCCAGGATTACCTTTCCCTTCATGCCACTTCATCAAAGAAGGAGCGCATGGGTTCTCTGGCAGGAACAGGTTGTGCGACCTCGGGTTGGACCCGCAGCCGCTTGTTCCCCATATCATTTGGGAAAATCGATTTCTTTGCCTCGCGTTTGGCGTAGGTGAGGTGATCGTCGGCATTGAATTCCTTGGCCGACTGATGGGCACGCTCAACGCGATCCAATGCTTCGTTGGCGAGACGTTTCAAATCATCCATCAGGTTGTTGCGCTGAGACTCCAGAACTTTATACTGCGCGGCCATATCTTTCAGCCTATCCTCCATTTCACCTAACAACTGCTTTGACATTTCGTCTGCTTCTTCCAATGCATTCTTTGCACGGTCCTTGGCTTCGTTGAGAAGTGCTTCGGCACTGATCTGTGCCTCACGAACGTGCAACTCAGCCGATTTCTTTGCCTGGTCGACCACATTGGCACCCGTGTCCTCTGCTGTCTTCAGGGTTTTGAAGAGCGAAGTCTCCACCTCTCGCAATTTGGACACTTCGCGCTCACAGGCTTCCAGCTTTATTCTGACTTCCTTTGTTTCATCGTTCATTCGCTCCCACTCCTGTGAAAGGGAAAGAAGAAAAGCATTCACTTCATCTTTGTCGTAGCCACGCAGCGTACGCTCAAAGGTCTTTTGACGGATTTCGAGGGGTGTGATCTTCATGACGTAGTGGGTTAAAGTTGTAAGTTTAAAAAATTACGTCCCATATGGATATTGTCCGATCGTCGCTGGCACTGACTACCTGATTGTTAAACGAAGACCAAAGCACCTTGTTTACCGATGTACCATGACCTGCGTGCCGGGCCTTGTCAATTACTTTCAGAAGGGTCAGGTCATCTGTCCGCCAGACTTTGACCGACTTATCCATGCTGCAAGTTACAAAATGTTTGCCGTCCGGACTAAATGCAAGGTGATTGATGGCATAGATGTGGGCAGCAATTTCCTTCTGAAGGCTATAATTTTCATCCAAAGACCACACTTTTAGCCTGGCATCACGCGAACCGCTGAGCAGAGACTTGCCATCCGGTGTGTAAGCCAGCGTAAAGACGGAGCCATTATGGGCAGCCCATTCATGCTTGAGGGTAAAATCATCCAGTCCATATACCCTGATGAAGTTATCGCTATAGCCCACGGCCATTTCGCCACGACCTGCATGGATGGCAATGGTACGGGCATTCTTTTCGGAGGCAGCGATCCGTTTTCTAACGGTCATACTCCTGAAGTCCGCCACGATTACCGTACCATCACCCGAGGCAATAAAGCCGTAGTCACCATACGATTGGATATCGAATATGGCTGCCGTACCTAAATTCAGTGACGCTACTTCTTTCTTATTTTTCCAATCCAGCAAATGGATCCCCTCGTAGTTGTGACCCACGATGAGGAGTCCTGTCTGAGAGAGGAAATGCAATGCATAAATCGAATTAGAAAGTTGAGCGATACGCTCCCCTTCTTCAGGGTGTTCAAGATCCCATTTCACGACCATGCCATCGCCTGCGGCCGAAAACAGATCGGTCGGCAGATGGCCTCCCACTATGCTGTACACGCAATCACGATGGCCCGTGAGGGTATGAAGCTTTTCAATGCGGGTAGTGGTCATGAATAGAAATTGGTCACAAAGACTCAACGAACATGATTTATCCTCTGGTATTGATGCATCAGCAAATCAATGAGAACTTTTTCATAAAATTGACTCACCGTCCACCAATAACCAAATGCCGCTAATTAAAATAGAGATTCAGGGAAAGGAACAGGCCTGGGGGTTGTGGCACATCCGGGAATCCGAGGAAGAACTCTCGTTTACAGCCATGGAAACCTGCCCGGACGACATTCTCCATGAACAGAAGAGGCTTGAATGGCTCGCTGCCCGCTCATTGATTAGATCCATTGTAGAAAGTTTTGGACTCGAGTATAACGGCTTGCGCAAAGACGAATTCGGCAAGCCATTCCTCAAAGAACTCTCCCACCAGGTCTCCTTGTCACACTCATTTCCTTACGTTGCGGCGCAGTTGAGTCGCGATCGCCCGGTGGGAATTGACCTTGAGCAGCCAAAGGAAAAACTAAGGACCATTGCTCACCGTGTATTCAGTGTCGAAGAAGTAAATGATGCCGACAATGATATTGTTAAGCTCTGCATTTACTGGTGCGCAAAAGAATCACTATACAAAATCTATGGCAAAAGGAACCTGCTCTTCACCGACCACCTGCGAATACAGCCCTTTAACCTGGCCAACCATGGGTACCTTACTGGCAAAATCAATTTTCCAGGAACCGAGACCATTGTTCCACTCGAATATAAAGTCATGAAGGAATTTATCATTGTTTTTACAGCGGCTTGACAACCATTGGATATGGGAAAATTTATTATTCTATTTCTCTTCCTGACCGTAAGTATCCACCTGTACCCACAAAAAATGGTCGGTGATTTTACGCTAACCAACGTTGGGGATGATTCACCCATCTCTTTGTACGGATGCGAGGACTGCAAGGCTGTGGCTATCATCTTTGCAGGTACAACCTGTCCATACGACCAGTACTATACCGGTAGAATAAAAGAATTGATTACTTCCTATCAAGACCGAATAAGGTTCCTGCTTATAAACTCGTATAGCGAGCCGGAGGAATCAGTTGAGAGCATGAAGGCCTACCAATCCCGTTTAGGATATTCCGTTCCCTACCTGTCGGATAAAGATCAAATCGCCATGAACATCCTCGGGGCAAGAAGAAGTCCAGAAGTCTTTTTACTGAAGAAAGTCAACGATAAATATGCCATTGTCTACAGTGGTGCCCTGGATGACAATCCTCAGTTGCCGGGAGCGGTGCACAAAAGATTTTTGAAAGATGCTATCGACAAACTCCTGGTTGGTCAGGAAGTAGAGGTGTCTGCAACGAGATCGGTAGGCTGTTCCATCAGGAAGAAATAATTCTGGCCGTTCTGCTTAAATATTCTGGGGGTTACCTAGACACCCAATTCTCCTCCCGCAGAAATTTCTACTAGCAACAATTTTACTTCTTCCGCCTTGGCGTGTTCTCCCATTTTTTCAAAAGACATGATGAGGTTGCGCAGTGCCCGGCGGACGATTTCAATATTCTCACATGGTTCAAAGAATGAATTCTGTGGCACGAGGTGCAGTTCGTTGATGTAATTTTCAATATCCTGCCGGGAAAAAATCAGCCCGCGGTTGAATGCATTGATGTAAAATTGATTGTTCTGATCGTCTTTGTACGTCAGAATAAACAGGTTTGGCAAATTCACCCCTTGTACCGGCAGTTTCAATTTTTGTGCCACCAGCATATAGATTGCGCACAGGGTAATGGGATTCCCCTTCCTGGTTTCCAGTACGACATTAATCATGGAGTTGCCGGGCGAATGAAAATTTTTGGTATTCGCGCCAAACTTAAGTTTATTAAAAAGCACACTGTTCACCACTTTGATCTGATCAATGGGATACAATTCAGGGCGGAACTCAAGCCATGTTTCATAGTAGATCTGTTCAAGTTCCTGCTTTAGTTTGTCAAGCTCCAAGTCAGGGTACTGATACGTGGCGACAAGCCACATGGCGGTAAGCAAATCTTTTTCCGGCGTGCGGTACCATTCCAGCAAACGGGCCTTGAGCAAGTCGTACTGGAGGGTATGAATAATCTCTTCAATACGGGACTGGAGGGTGGGGTTAAAACTGGTCTCCCACTCTTTCTCCAGGTAGGGTATCGCCTCTTTTCCCAGCGTCAGAATCCTCTCTTCTACATGAGCCACTACCTGCTTGTCGTCATCATCGAGCAGGGAGATCAATGCTTTGATTTCCTTGTCCTCCATTATGTTTGAATGACGCCTACGTTAAATTTCTCTATGCCCGAGTGATTAGCAGCATCAATACCTGTGGAAATAAACCTCCGGGTTTCCAACGGATCAATAACGGCATCTACCCACAACCTGGCCGCGGCGTAATATGGACTAAGTTGTTCATTGTAGCGGTCGGTGATCTCCTTTAGCAACTTATCCTCTTCAGTCTTCTCGATAACCTTTCCCTGTGCCTTCAATGTGCTTATGCGGATTTGAAGTAAAGTTTTGGCTGCTGCTGCCCCGCTCATGACGGCAATTTGGGCCGTTGGCCACGCCACAATCAGGCGAGGGTCATAAGCTTTTCCGCACATCGCATAATTGCCGGCCCCATAGGAATTTCCTATGATCACTGTAAACTTCGGCACCGTTGAGTTCGCTACGGCATTAACCATTTTTGCACCATCCTTGATGATCCCCCCTTGCTCTGCTTTGCTCCCCACCATAAAGCCGCTTACATCCTGCAGGAATACTAACGGAATCTTCCTTTGGTTACAGTTCATGATGAACCGGGCTGCCTTATCTGCAGAATCGGAATAGATGACCCCACCCATCTGCATTTCACCTTTCTTTGTCTTCACCACATTCCGCTGGTTGGCCACGATGCCCACGGCCCAGCCGTCTATTCTACCGTACCCACAAAGAAGCGTCTTACCGTAGAGGGCTTTATACTCGTCAAATTCTGAATTGTCCAGCAGACGTTTCAAAATTTCTCTGGTATCATAAGGCTTGGACCTGTCAGCAGGGAAAATACCGTAAATCTCCTCTGGCTTCGAAACAGGATTTGCCGGCGTACTGCGGTCAAATCCTGCAATGTCATTTCTTCCCACCTTATCCATAAGGTTGCGGACATAATCGAGACATGCCTTGTCGTTGGGAAATTTGTTGTCCGTTATCCCGGATATTTCACATTGTGTTGTGGCACCGCCCAGGGTCTCGTTGTCTATTTCTTCACCGATGGCTGCCTTCACCAGATAGGATCCAGCCAGAAAAATAGAACCTGTCTTATCGACGATCATGGCTTCATCCGACATAATGGGCAAGTATGCCCCACCGGCCACACAACTGCCCATGATAGCCGCGATCTGGACAATACCCATCGACGACATTTTCGCGTTGTTGCGAAACTGCCGGCCAAAGTGCTCCTTGTCGGGAAAAATTTCGTCCTGCATCGGCAGGAACACGCCTGCACTGTCGACGAGGTAAATGATGGGAAGGTGGTTCTCCATGGCAATTTCCTGTGCCCTCAGGTTCTTCTTCGCTGTAATCGGAAACCAGGCTCCCGCCTTTACTGTTGCATCATTGGAAACGATGACACAGAGTCTGCCCTTTACCCGGCCCAATCCCGTGATCACCCCTCCGCCCGGGCAACCACCTTGTTCTTTGTACATGCCCTCTCCGGCGAGGAGACCAATTTCAAGAAATTCGGATTCTTTGTCGGTGAGGTAGGCAATCCGTTCCCGCGCTGTGAGCTTGCCCTTTTGATGCTGCTCCTCAATTTTTTTTTCGCCTCCACCTAAATGGAGTTTTTTTTCTTTGGCATCAAGCTGAAAGCAAAGCTGCTTGAAAAGGTCTTCGTTGCGGTTGAATTCCAGGTCCATGGTTGGGTGGTGCCGTTTACTTCTTGGGAGTGGCGGCAGCGGCTTTCTTTTTCTCTTCCTCGCGCCTGCGGTCACGCTCCACTTTTTTATGGCTCTTGCCCAAAGGTGAGGTGTAATGCTTCGGATACCGGTTAATGTGGGTCACCAGACTGTCCATGCTTTTCATGAGCTTGTTCAAATTCACATACAAAGTATCTTCTGTCATGAGTTTACTCATCGTGTTGTCGCCTTTCTTGAGTTTGGTCAGTGTTTCATTCAGGCTGGTAAGGGTCTGTTGTGTCTTGGCAATCGTTTTGTTCAGCTGCAGGTATTTCAGCGAATCCGACAACACGGCAAAATTCTTCAATGTAGGTTTCAGTTCAGCCAGTGAACTATTCAGGTTTGTAGCAACCTCATTAAAGCTCGTGGAGACCAGATCTATTTTGTCATTCGCATTGATCAGCGTTCTATTGAGTAAGATGGGGGTCTTCTGCAAGCTGGCAAAAATGGAGTCAAGGCGCTGGGAGTTCCTCGTAAGGTTTTCAATCACGAGATTAAATTTTCGTAAGGTGGACTGCACGTTGCTGGCCACGGGTTCTGCGGTCTCTGTTAATACATCAAACATTCCTTTAGCCACCTCGGAATAGATGGTATCGCCTGCTTTGAGAGGCTCTTTTACGTCGCCAATGGACAGGAGGATATACTTGCTTCCAAGCAGTTCGCTGTCGAGGATAGCTTTTGTTGAGTCACCCAGTTTAATATCTGAATCAATATCGATCTCCACCAGCACCGTATGCTGTTTATTCGGCATAATCTTGATACGGCTTACACGGCCCACGGCAAATCCACTCACCTGAACCGGGTTGGAGACGGCCAGGTTGTCTACGTTTTCATAAATCGCATAGTAACGGGAGGTGGAAGAAAAGAAATCAATTCCTTTCAAAAAATTAAAACCAAAATAAAGCAAAACCATCGCCGACGCGGCAAAGAGTCCCACCATGAATTCCTTGTTTCTCACGGATTGTTCAGTTAATTGATTCTACTTGTGTCTTATACTCTTTGAAGGCCCTGTAGATTCCTGAAGCAATTTGGTTTTGACCACTTTCATCACTCAGGAATTTTTCCTCCTTCTGGTTCGTAAGAAATCCAACTTCTATGAGCACACTCGGCATGGCCGTACGCCACAACACCCAAAATCCTGCCTGCTTTACTCCATGGCTTCTTCTGCCCACCCTTGCCTTAAATTCTGACTCGACCTTGTCCGCAAACTTGAGACTGCTCTCCTGAAAAGCACTTTGGGCAATTGAAAACAATATATAAGATTCAGGACTATTGGGATCGAATCCCTCGTATCGTTCCTGGTAATTATCATCCAATAGGATAACGGCATTTTCCCGTTTAGCCACGTCGAGGTTTCCTTCCGACTTGTGTAGACCCATCACATATGTTTCTGTTCCATTGATTTCTTCCTTGGAGACGGCATTGGCATGGATACAAATAAACAGGTCAGCCTTGTTCTTGTTGGCAATTGCTGCACGCTGGTCCAAGGCAATGTACCGGTCATCCTTACGGGTATATATCACCTTCACACCAGGCAAGTTTTTTTCAATCAACCCTCCCACTTTCAAGGCGATCTTCAAAGCCACGTCTTTTTCTCTCATGAATACCCCTCGGGTGCCGGGGTCTTTCCCTCCATGCCCGGCATCAATAACCACCGTCCCCAGAACGACATCCGCACGTTCGGTCGTTGCCGAGGAGTTTAGCAAGGTTATTGCTAACAAAAAGACCTTGGTTCGATTATTCACAAGGGATATGACCTATTTGACATAAATTCGCACAAAATCGTGAATTTTTCGCTAAAAATTAAATTTTTGACAGGATCAGGGATTCTGAACTTAGCTCGTCTAATCATCGTACCTGTCTTTTTTTTAGCGACTTTCCCTTCCATTGGTCAAGTGGAAAAGCAAGTCAAGACGCCGGCTGCCGTATTGCCCGCTAAAAAGCTCCCCATTCTTTCCGACTCCACCAAGATCAAGCCGGACTCCCTGAAGACCAAGGCAGACAGCCTTCTTCAACCCAGGAAGAGCGATTTTGAGACCACCATTACCTACAGCGCCCGCGATTCGATTAATTCCAGTGTAGACAGGAAGATTGTTCACTTGTATGGAGATGCGAAAATCAAGTATGGCATCATTCAGCTCATGGCGGAAGACATTACGATTGACTATGAAAAGTCCACTATCTCTGCCGATGGGAAACTCGACTCCACAGGACATCAAATGGGCTATCCTGTTTTTGTCAATGGGACGGAGAAATATGAAACAAAAAGTATCGTTTACAATTTTAAGAACAAGAAGGCGCGGATATCCGAAGTTATCACCAAACAGGGAGAAGGTTTCCTGCACGGGAATGCGGTGTACAAGAATGAAAAAAACGAACTGCTCAGTTTGAGGAACGCGTATACCACCTGTGATCTTAAGGAACCACACTATCAAATCATCGCCTCAAAAGCGAAAGCAATTCCCGGAGACAAAATGGTCGTGGGCCCATTCTATATGGCTGTCAATTCTGTTCCCTTGCCACTCGGCTTCCTGTTTGGCATCTTTCCTTCGCCAAAAAAAAGTGCATCGGGAATACTCGTGCCCATGTATGGGGAAGAACGGAACCGCGGCTTCTTTCTTCGCAATGGCGGATACTTCTTTGACATCAATGATTATTTCAAGCTACAGCTGACTGGAGATATCTATTCAAAAGGTTCTTCTGCATTGTACCTGAATTCAAACTACCGGAAGCGATACAAATATGGCGGGTCTTTCAATTTTTCATTTACCAACAACAGGACCAGCAGCAACATTGAAGATCCCAACACGGTAAAGGATTTTCGAATCACCTGGAACCATACTCCTCAAACACGGGGTACCGGCAGGTTTTCCGCTTCGGTCAATGCGGCAACCGCCACCTACAACAATAGCAATTTTCTTGGCGTCAACACAAATCCAGCCGTTCCACGTCTGGATAACACCAGCCGAAAGCTGAGTTCAAATGTATCTTACTCAAAAACGTTCGGCACCAAGTTTAGCATGGGTCTTAATTTCAGGATCAACCAGGACCTCACAACCAAGCAGGTGGACCTTCCCCTGCCGGACGTGAGTTTCAACGTAAACAATATCTATCCCTTTAAGAAAACTGCGGAGGGTATGTTTCTTCAGAATCTTTCCATGCGCTATACGATGTCGGGCACAAATCAAATCACCAATAACCTGGGACGCAATTTCACTGACCACAAAGGCAACCCCCTGACCCACGACAGCATTGCCGCATTTAATTTCAAGAACCTGCCTGTGTTTTTTAACAATGCGAAAAAAGGGGTGCGTCACGCCATTCCTCTAGCGACTTCATTCAAAGTGCTGAGGTTCTTTACTGTAAGTCCCAGCTTCAACTACAATGAATTGTGGTATTTCGAAAAGCTGAAGTGGGGTCGCTCTGCCGATAGCCTCACCGCCAAGGTGGTGGATACGGTGCGCGGATTCAACCGGGTATCAAATTACAATGTAAGCGTTAGTATAACCACCAGAATTTACGGCACATACTTTTTCAAGAAGAAGACCGGCGTACAGGCCATCCGGCATATTATTAACCCAAGCATCGGATTCAGTTATCAGCCTAACTTTGGCGATCCATCCTATGGCTATTACGAAGCCATCCGGCTTAAGAACAACCCCAACCTCGTATATAAATCTGTCCATGAAGGCTTCGTGTATGGGTCATCAACTTTTGGAAAGAGCACATCGATGAGTTTTGGGGTGAACAACAACCTGGAGATGAAAGTCAAAAACAAGAAAGACACCGTGGCGAAGAAAGTTTCCATTCTGAATACGCTGGCCATCGGGAGCAGCTATAATTTCGTGGCAGACTCATTTAAACTTGCCCCCTTCAGCTTGTCGGCCAACACCAATGTACTCAATGACAAACTCAATGTGAACATCTCAGGTTCGCTCAATCCTTACAAATATGTAACCGTTCGCTCCAAGGATGATCCAGCCACAGACAAGGAAATACAAACCAAGGTTTTTGCATGGAATAATTATCAGCCTTCCACCGAAGGTTGGGCGGTGGTCAAAGACCAGTCGGGAATCGGACGGATTACAGCCGCCAACCTTGCCCTGAGCACCAACCTGAACCCAAAGGGGCAGAAGAAAGACACTGACATCAAGGACCGGATATCGAAAAGCAATGCTTCCGAAACGGACAAACAATTTCTATTGAAGAATCCCGATGCTTACATAGATTTCAAAATTCCGTGGAATCTCAGAATCAGTCTTAATGCGGATTATCAGCACGCCGTGAACACCAAACCAAAGATCACCGAAACTGTGCGCCTCAATGGAGATTTCTCCCTGACGGAGAAATGGAAGATAACCTACAATTCCGGCTACGACTTCCAGCAAAAAGACCTCACACAAACGTTTATTACCATCGCGCGCGACCTCCATTGCTGGCAAATCAGCCTGGGATGGGTACCCTTTGGAAAATACCAGTCATACAATTTTGCCATCAGCGTGAAGTCTTCACTGCTAAAAGACCTCAAGTTGAACCGAACCCGGTCATTCTACGATAACTAAGAGTGTCTATTTCTTTTGCCACCCCTCTATTTCGGCAAGGGTAATTGGCGCAACGGATTCAAGTTTCATTTTCTTTCGCATCCCGCCGAGGTCGTTAAGGAGTTTGGATGCCTTGGCCTCCTGTATCTGCGCGATGGTATGGATACCCAACTTTTCGAAAATGGGTAGAATTTCAGGGCGAATACCAAGCGCAATAAGATCATCATCGTGCCGGGCCGGAGCCAACTTTTCCGGCTTCATCTGCGGAAAGAATATCACATCCTGTATGGAAGGTGAATTGGTCATGATCATGGTGAGACGGTCTATTCCAATGCCAAGTCCTGCTGTGGGCGGCATTCCGTACTCCAGGGCCCTGAGGTAGTCTTCGTCAAGGGTCATGGCTTCTTCATCCCCGCGCTTGCCAAGCTCAAGTTGCTCCTCGAAGCGACGACGCTGATCGATGGGATCATTGAGTTCGGAGAAGGCATTGCATATCTCCTTGCGGTTACAAATGGCCTCAAACCGCTCTACCAGTCCAGGTTTGCTCCGGTGCTTTTTCGCAAGCGGCGACATTTCTACAGGATAATCGGTGATGAAGGTGGGTTGGATCAGATTCGGTTCACATTTTTCCCCAAAGATCTGGTCGATCAATCTGCCTTTTGCCATGGTGTCATCCATGGGCACATGCAACTGGCGACAAGTATTGCGCAAGGCCGCCTCATCCATCTCCGAGATATCGATACCGGTAAAATGCTGGATTGCTCCAAACATGGTATAGCGTGTCC
Source organism: Cytophagales bacterium (assembly GCA_025358885.1). GTDB lineage: Bacteria > Bacteroidota > Bacteroidia > Cytophagales > Cyclobacteriaceae > ELB16-189. Next base: position 20,571 of record JANYHW010000176.1, read on the forward strand.
ATGGCTTTTTGAAATTGATGACTTGGTCGCCCACCTTCACTTCCGTAGTTCCATGCAAGTCCAGTGCCACACGTTCGATCATTTCTTCAACAAGATTCATCATCCATTGATAATCTTTGTAGGCAACGTACAATTCAACCTGGGTAAATTCAGGATTATGGAAGCGGGACATTCCCTCATTGCGAAAGTCTTTTGAGAACTCATACACACCATCGAAGCCTCCGACAATCAGCCTTTTCAAATAAAGCTCGTTGGCAATCCGCAAGTACAGTGTCATGTCCAGAGTATTGTGATGTGTTTTGAAAGGTCGCGCCGCAGCACCACCATACAGCGGTTGAAGGATTGGCGTCTCCACCTCCAGGTAGCCTTTTGCATTCAGGTAGGACCTCATGGAGTTGACCAATTTCGTCCGCTTCACAAACGCATCACGCACCTGTGGATTCACGACGAGGTCTACATAGCGCATGCGGTATCGTTGTTCGGGATCGGTGAACGCATCATGCCGGTGGACTTCGCCTTTTTCATCCGTTGTTTCTTTCACCACCGGCAGCGGCCTCAGTGATTTCGATAATAGGGTAAGCGAGGTGACATGAATAGAGGTTTCTCCGGTTTGCGTTATAAAGACAAATCCCCTGACCCCAAGGATGTCGCCTATGTCCAGCAGTTTTTTAAATATTGTATTGTAGAGGGACTTATCCTCACCCGGACTGAGGTCATCTCGGCGGAAGTAGACTTGAATCTTGCCTGTCTCATCCTGCAATTCCGCAAAGGAGGCATTGCCCATGATGCGGCGCGTCATCATCCGGCCCGCCAGGGAGATGCTTTTAAAGGCATCCGGTTGGGTTGGAAATTTTTCAAGAATTTCCCTGGCCGTCGTATTGACTTCAAAGAGGTCCGCAGGGTAAGGATTAATCCCCAGCTTTTGAAGCTCGTCTAGGCTTTGTCTACGGATTGTTTCCTGTTCGCTCAGTTGCATGCCATGGGTTTAAGTATGATAGGGTGACCAGGTAAGTTCCGGTCGGAGGGCAAAAATAGTGGAATTTGGCGTCCGGTGTATCCGCGACCAGTCAGGAGCTGGACTCTTTGCGCCGGTGGAGCTCTTTTCGAATCAAAGCGAGTTCACGGCTGCTTTGGCCGGCCACCGAAGTGTTCTCGCTCGCCCGCCGAAGCAGGTATGGCATCACCGATTCTACCGGACCATACGGAACATATTTAGCCACATTATAACCAGCCCTGGCCAGATTAAAAGATATGTTATCACTCATCCCAAACAATTGGGCGAACCAGACTCTTTCGTCACCAGGCTTCATTCCATGTTTGTCCATCAGCACGGTGAGGTATTGATTGCTGTACTCATTGTGTGAGCCACACAACACAGAGATCTTTTGTTTGTTGTCGATACAAAAAGTCAGGGCCTTGTTGAAGGCATCGTCGGTGGCCTCTTTGGAAGGATGAATGGGATCTGCATAACCTTTGACGGCAGCCCGTTCTCTTTCTTTTTCCATGTAGGCGCCACGTACAAGTTTCGCACCCAGAAAATAATTATTAGTCGCGGCAGTATGAAAAGCTTCTTTGAGGTTGCTCAGGGCATCGGTCCTGTATAATTGATAAGTATTGAATACAATCGCCTTTTCACGATTGTATTTGGCCATCATCTCATACACAAGAGAATCTATAGGCTTCTGAATCCAGGTGTCTTCGGCATCGATTAAGACGGGTATCCCTGTTGAAAATGCTTTCGCACAAATGCGATCTACCCTGCCTTTGATCTTGTCAAACGCAGATGACTCGGAATCGGTAAGTTGTTGGCCTCCCTGAACTTTCTCCAACAAGGTCGCAGAGGCCATACCGGTCATTTTGAAAACACAAAATGGTATGAACTTCGATTGCCCGGCCTCATCAAAAGTCCTGAGAATTTCCTGCGCCGTTTCCTCAAACCCTGTCTCGGTGTCGGCACCTTCTACGGAAAAGTCCAGGATGGTTTTCACGTTGAATTCTCCCAGGTGTTGAACCGCCTTTTCAGTCTTCTCAATAGTCTCTCCACCGCAGAAGTGTTCAAACACCGTTGATCGGACAATTCCCTTGATGGGCAATCCTATTGCCATCCCGACCTTAACCGCCCCGGTGGCCAGTTCTGAAATGAACGGATGGTTGACGATGGTGAAGATGAAGTTCGCTTTTTTTAGTTCTTTGTCCGATTTGTAGCCGAATGCAACTGCCGTATCGTCAAATTTCACCGAAGGCTGGATCTCCATAGGAACTTGTTTGAAGGTCCAAATATAACGGTCGATTTCGGGGATACAATCGATTGAGAATCGTGAATTCGCAATGGCCTAATATTCTTAGCCATACGATTAAGCCAAAGGATTGGTCTTTGTTGGTGGGTGAGTATCCGCCAATAATTCAGTTATTTTGCTCCAACAACACATGCCCAACGT
>JANYHW010000240.1 GCA_025358885.1 Cytophagales bacterium
CCTTTGCCGCCCCTCGTTTTAAGTAATGCCCGCGTGGTGAAATTGGTAGACATGTACGTTTGAGGGGCGTATTCCGTAAGGTGTGCTGGTTCGAGTCCAGTCGCGGGCACAACCGCCCTCACCCAAACCTTCTCCCCCAGGGAGAGGACTTAATGCCGAAGTGGTGAAATTGGTAGACACGCACGTTTCAGGGGCGTGTGCCGCAAGGTATGCGGGTTCGAGTCCCGCCTTCGGCACTTACAATAACCCAACTAGATATTAGTTGGGTTATTTTTTTGGTAGTGGGTGAAGGTTATCCGTCAAGTATTTCATCTTCTGAGGAGAATAGGAATAATCGTCCCAATGTAAGAAAACGGGTAAACGACAATCACACTGAGTGCATTTGTGATAGCGACTGCGATCTTGGTAGTTAGAAAAATCGCTAGTTGATTGTATCGATGGCCGTCTGAAGAATCCGGTCAAAACCATTCGCCTCATCATCGGCTGTAATGTTAACAAGAAGGTCAGGGGTGAACCCCACCCATTCGACCAGTTCTTTCTTATGATTGTACCCCACGGTCCGCGGCACTGCAATCAACCATCCATTTGGCAGATCGCGTGTGTAGGCAATTCCTGACCCGCCACCCGAGGCACCGCCCATTTGCATGACATAGGGCAATGCTTTCATGTGACCGATGAAATACTCGGTCGCACTGAAGGAAAATCGGTTGGTCAGGATTACTACCTTACCTGTATACTGAAGCGGACCATCCGGGTTGAGGTAGCTGGGTTCGTAGTCGCTCAGGTCATTATGAACAGGGGATCTTCTCCAGCGAAAGTATTGGCCAATTCTTTTCTGATCCGCAAAACGATTAGCAATGATATCGGCATTTTTCAATACACCACCGCCATTGTCCCTCACATCCACGATGATGCCTTTTGCTTCCGCAAATTCCTCAATGACCTTGTCGATCACATTGTATTCACTCTCCGCTGCGCTGAAGGAATTGATATGCATATACCCAATATTGCCTTTTAACATTCCATAAAGAATCGTTTTAGATGGATTTTGATCAAATTGGGTGACAGCCATACTTTGTGCATAGCCTGTCCCGAAGAAATTTTTGGGATAGCCATCCTTGCCAATTTGATATGCGACAGTTCCAGTCTTTGTCTTTAGGGTTACATGGGCGTCTCTTAATACATATAGCATGTTGTTGACAATGTTATATAACTCGAGTTCAGTAGTCTTTGAACTGACCATCGGCCGGTAAACACGATAGACCGAATCCCAATCGATATGACGGGCTTCAAAGCCCGCATAGAATTCATCAAAGTCATTCCAAATGGTTTCGAAGCTTGACTCGGGATTATTCTTCGGCTCAGGCTCAAAAGACAATAGCTGGCAGGCTGACAATCCCAGCAGCATAGCCATCAACCAAATGCCATTCCTCGGTAACTCCATAGTTATTGTTTTGTTTATTTGGGATGATTGAGCCAATAACTAAGGGTGAACGCCAGTTCATTGTTTACCAGCGTCATCCGCTGAGAATGCATGGGGTCATTGAAATTCACCCACGAAAAGGTGTATACCCAACGGACACTCATTGTCCTCGTAAAATTTTTAGTGTATTGAACGGAAATATTAGTGTACTTGAATTGATTAACGCCTGCCCAATTTCCAGACTGCAAGAACTGAGATAAACTGGATTCCTCCACCGGTATCGAGAGAGCATACCCAGGCCGGACGGTGTAGGCCAGCAAGGGCAGCTTTACAAAAAATTGCAACTGCTGTTCGTGAGGCAGGTTCACCACGCCCCGCGCGGTTACACGCAGAGCGGAAAAAAAGCTGACCGATCGATTTTGATTGATTGACGTTGTATTGCGTATGATGAAAGCATTGTTCCACTCGCCGCCCAGCGATGCCTGCCATTTTGAAAAATGAAATACATGGTGGTTGTATCCTGTAGAGAGATTGATCTGCCGGAGCGACGAATTAAAATCAGTGGAAGAGGAGACGTTCCCCGAAGTAAATCCAATGGAGGTGTATTCCTGACTCTTTGCCTTATTAGTCTCGTACTCCAACTTAACAGGAAGCATAAGTCCACGGCTAACAAAGCGTGACGTTGTCAGGTCTTGCGTAGCGGTCTGTCCAATGCCTAGTGAAAAATTGATGCGTTGCTCCAATTGGGCATTGGCCGCAAAATGAGACCAGGTGAACAAAATAAATATGAGATATCTTGATTTCATTTTACGGCCCCCGATATTCAGGCATGAATTGTGAATATCGCTTCGATATATTTTTTGCCGGAGCCTGCGTCCAATTCGTAAGCCTGATCTTATGTTATCGACAAAAGTAGTAACATGTCAAATTGGAGTTCGCAAACGTCCGGATCACTTGTCTTTCTTATTTTCTATAACCATGACTTCTATGGTATCATTCGTTTCGTTCACATCTGCATGTTTCTTATTGCCGGGAGGATCTGCGTCCAACCAGTAAGCTTGTCCGGTTTTCCATTCAACGTTCTTTTTCTCGCCGGTGTCTTGCTGGATTGTCAACGTACCGCCCTTCAGCGCGACGATTGTCCTGCCGTGCTCATAGCGATGCATGGAAAGCGGAGAGTGAGGAATGATTATCGTCTTCCATACTTTCACCTGCTCATTCTCAAACATAGGAACGCGATGCGTCACGTTTTGAGCCTTAGCGTGCTGTGTAAAAAGGATCCCGGCGAAGATTCCAGGTAAAAAACAGAGAATAGAAATTACTTTTTTCATATATGCATTTTTTTTTGAATGGATTCTATGTGCTCGTCGATTGGCGGTAATAAAATGATCCTTATTTATCGACCGTTAGAATAGTTTGCAATAGCACGTTAGCGCCATTGGTCATGTCTGTTGTTTTTGTAAATTCATTTGGTGAATGACTTATGCCACCCACACTGGGTACAAAAATCATGGCCACGGGTGCGATCTCCGCTATATTTTGTGAATCATGCCCGGCACCACTTTGCATGAAGCGGGTGGTAAAGCCAAGTGACTGGGCTGATGTATTGATTATTTGCTGAAGTCCCTTGTCCGTCAGGGCAGGTTTTGATACAGGCCGGGAAGCAAAACTGATTTTTATTTTCGAAGCAGTCGAAATCGCTGTCGCCCTCTTTTCAATTTCATGAAAGAGTATTTCAATTTCTTCTGAAGACAAATCCCGTATCTCAAGACCTAATGTAACCTTGCCCGGAATCACATTATAAGCACCAGGAAACGCAGCGATTGTACCTACCGTGCCCACTTGATTTCCTGTCGAGCTGGTAATGACCTCATTCACTGCTATGATAAACTTTGAAGCTGCCAGCAATGCATCTTGCCTCAGGTTCATAGGCGTAGTACCGGCATGGTTGGCAAAACCTTCCAACGTGACTTCCCATCGCTCAATACCCACGATTCCCTGAACGACTCCGATCTGTAAGTTTTCTCTCTCCAAAATTCCACCTTGCTCAATATGCAATTCTAAGAATGCATGGAGATCGCCCTTGTTCATGATACATGATTGAATGTTGTCCGGATTTCCGCCAATGCCTTTGATTCCTTCAGCCATAGTCAATCCACTTTGGCTTTTCATTCTTAGTGCATCTGCAGTCAGCGACCCGACCATAGCCTTACTACCAACAGTGCCCCCTTCTTCATTCCCAAAAATGATTACCGACAATGGATGGTCAGTGAGTATTTTATTTTCGTTCAACACCTCAATCACTTCCAGGGCGCTGATGGACCCCAACGTGCCATCGTAGTTGCCCCCGTCGGGCACCATGTCGATATGTGAACCAAAGGCAATTGGTTTTAATGATTGATTTTTTCCCTTTCTTTTTCCGATGATATTGCCACCCGCATCAATCGCAACCTCAAGTCCAGCATTCTTCATCAGCTCCATAAACCAGGAGCGGCCTTCGATGTCGCCTTTTGTATAGGCAACGCGATAACCATGGCCATTGTCGTCCCTTCCAAATTTGGCTAACTCCAGAATGCGGCTCTCAATCCGCTGCCCATTTACTTTAAGTGTTTTGTCGCCGGAGCCTTTGCCATGCCAGGGAGTGCCGCCAAGAAAACTTACACTCAAAGTGGTTAAAGCTGACTGTTTTATGAATGTCCTTCTCTGCATGATAGTTGGATAAAGGCTTTAAGTGGTTATCTATTTATTGTACTGTCATTTCACTTTTTTCAAAATACATTGCGTTCCATTGATGGGTCCATTGATGTGGTATGATGAACTGGATACAAGTGTATAACCCTGGTCGGCATATTTGTTCATTAAGTCTATAACAAGGTTATAAGTGCCATAATCTTTTTTTTGTTCTGGTGTCGGTGCAAAATGTTGAGTATTGTTTCCTCCAGAGTAGACCACTACATCCGAATTGTTACTTGCTATTTGCATTATTATGTATTCCGAGGTTGGGCTCTGTGAAAAGTCGTTGGCATTCCCCCTGACGGTTTCGTAGGAATACACAAGTGCAGCCAGCACAAGCGCTGTGGTGATAAGAATAGCTTTTTTCATTGGTTAATTGTTTTAGTTATCGAATATTGTAGTTGATCTAAAATTTGTTTTATCTCGGTCGCATTTTGTCAACAGCCTATAAGCAATACTTATTTTCTGCCTACAACGTGAATATACAAATTGGTATGATCCTCCTGGGGTAAATAATCCATCAATAATTGATCTCCACCACCTTTTTATTCTGAAGTTTTTGCATCTGCTTCGGTACGATATGGAGTATTTCCTCTTTCAAGGTCCTGATGAGTTTGGTTTTGATGTGATTGCGGTGTGTAATCAGACTTACTTCTCTCGCCGGACTCGGCTCTTTCAGGCGCTTCACCAGTTTCCATTGTGGCGTGCTGAATTCCATCACGGCCAGTTCAGGCAAGATGGTGATGCCATCACTCTTGTCAACCATGCGCTTCAGGGTTTCAATATTGCCCGTTTCGTATTTGAAATGAAAATCCGAACTTTTCCTGAGTTCGCATAAATTTAAGACCTGTGAACGAAAGCAATGTCCTTCTTCCAACAGCCAGAGTTGGGCGGGATCAATGTCGGAGGCCAACACATATTTCTTATCGTAAAGTGAATTCCTTTTTGATACATACACAAATAGCTCTTCATAAAAGAGCACATCCTCCTTGATTGATATGTCCTTTAGGGGAGTAACCACCAGTCCGCAGTCCAGCCGGTTGTTTTTCAATTCATGAATGACTTCTTCGGTGATGGTCTCCTTGATGATCAGGTTGAGTTGGGGGTATTTTTCCCTCATTTGTTTGAATAATGGGGGCAGAAGATACGGTGCGAGGGTGGGAATGATGCCAATGCGCAGTTCACCCGTCATGGTATCTTTCTGGTCATTTATTATTTGCCTGATCATGTTGGCCTCTCGCAAGATGATTCGGGCCTGAGCAATAACACTGACACCGATTTCAGTAGGGATGACCGGCTGTTTGGTACGATCAAAAATCCTTATCCCCAGCTCTTGCTCAAGTTTTTGCACCTGCATGCTCAGGGTAGGCTGAGTGACAAAGCATTTCTCCGAAGCCAGTACAAAATGCCGGTGCGAATCCAGGGCAACAATGTATTCCAATTGAGTTAAGGTCATAGCTATTGACTATATCTTTATAAATATAATCAATTTGATTTATTGACGGGGCAAGTGTAGCATTGACTTCTTTTAGAAAAGCGCCATGGATAATCAAAATATCATGACTTAGGTCATTGTGCCCACAGGCAATAGAGTTTATCATTACGGTATCTTTATAATCAACTTATTAAGCCATAACAATGGAAAAACAACCATCTTCTGCCACCTCAGCAACCAGCCTGAACGGTGAAGCCAAATGCCCGTTTCATGGCGGGCCCTTGAAACAAAGTGCCGGCGGTGGTACCCGAAACCGCGACTGGTGGCCAAATCAATTGAAACTCAATATCCTCCGCCAGCACTCTGCGCTGTCCAACCCGATGGGAGAGAAGTTCGACTATGCGAAAGAGTTTAAATCTCTCGACTTGAAAACCGTGAAGAAAGATATATTCAAGTTGATGACGACTTCGCAAAGCTGGTGGCCGGCGGACTATGGTCACTATGGTCCATTATTTATCAGGATGGCATGGCACTCAGCGGGTACGTACCGTATCTCGGACGGCCGTGGTGGTGCGGGTTCCGGTACTCAGCGATTTGCGCCACTCAACAGCTGGCCAGACAATGCGAACCTGGACAAGGCCCGCTTGCTGCTGTGGCCGATCAAAAAGAAATATGGGAAGAGGCTCTCCTGGGCAGACCTCATGGTCCTCGCGGGCAATTGTGCACTCGAGTCGATGGGTTTCAATACTTTCGGTTTTGCCGGTGGACGCGAAGATGTGTGGGAACCTGAGGAAGATGTCTATTGGGGCGCCGAAGCAGAGTGGTTGGGAGACAAACGCTATACCGGCGACCGTCAACTGGAGAATCCGCTTGCTGCTGTACAGATGGGTCTGATCTATGTGAATCCACAAGGACCTAATGGAATCCCTGATCCGCTTGCCGCTGCCCGCGACATCCGCGAGACCTTTGGCCGCATGGCCATGAATGATGAAGAAACAGTTGCCCTCATTGCTGGAGGGCATTCCTTCGGCAAAACCCATGGAGCAGCAGATGCCGGTAAATATGTGGGTCGGGAACCGGCGGCCGCCAGCATCGAAGAGCAAGCCCTCGGTTGGAAAAATACTTTCGGCACCGGCAATGGAGTCAACACGATTACCAGTGGACTCGAAGGAGCATGGACGACAACACCCACCCGGTGGAGCAACAACTTCTTCAAAAATCTTTTCAGTTTCGAATGGGAACTGACGAAAAGCCCTGCTGGCGCGCATCAATGGAAACCAAAAGGTGGCGTCTTCTGACTCAATCAATAGTCGGTGAGCAAGTTGTATCAATGAACGATCCCAATGATTCCTGTTTTGG
>JANYHW010000237.1 GCA_025358885.1 Cytophagales bacterium
CATCAACTGGATCATCGATAACGAAGAGTTGGCAAATGGATACTTTAGTTTTGGTTATTTCCGGTATGAACCCTGGGGTTTCCCCATTGGCAATATCAACTCCTATTTCTACCCCCTGGGTACAAATGTTTATACCTCCGATATCCCATTGCTGGCCCTGAGCTTCAAACCCTTTTCTGCCATTCTGCCCGACCCATTCCAATACATTGGCCTCTGGTACCTCATATGCCATTTACTGCAAGCCTGGTTTTCCATTCTGCTGTGTGAACGTCTTCAAATCAAAGGAGTGACTAAGGCAATAACCGTTATCTTTCTATTGTTCACTCCGGTACTCATGTCTCGCTACATTCACCCCAGTTTATTCTGCCAATGGATGGTGCTCGCAGGGATGTGGATCTACTTTATCGATCCGGAAAAAACGCCCGTAAGAACAATTCTTTTTTATCAGTTTTGCCTCTTCCTCCTCAGTGGGCTGGAGTTCGCCTACATGTGGGCAATGGTGTTTGGTTTTTCTGTTGCTCTTTTCTTGAGGCTTTGGTTGATTGACAGAAAGCTGACGCTCATGCGGGCTGTTGGCTCATTCTCACTTCACATGATCGCCATGATTCTTTTGTGGCTATGTATTGGGTTATTCACTTTCGATGGGATCCCCAATTATCAAATGGAGGGCTGGGGCGCGTTTACGCTCAACCTCAACTCTTTGTATAACCCAATGGGTACAGCCGCCCTTATTCCAACATTTCCCTATTTCTGGCCACAACATTTGGAGGGATATGGTTATCTCGGAGCCGGCATATTGTTACTGCTGGTGCTTTGCGTTCCATTGGCTGTTCGGAAAATGCTCATCAGGACAAAGCAGCATGATGGTTATACTCGTTGGAGAATTGAGAACATGAACGTTGTGCCGCTGCTGATGTTTCTTGGTTTCTCGGCACTCTATGCATTGTCAAACAAGGTATCATTTAACAATGAGATCATTTTCAATTATGGTATCGGCCATGTCTTTGACAGTCTTCTGAATTCATTCCGCTCCGGGGGCCGCTTCTTCTGGCCGGTTTACTATTTCATTTTCCTGATGCTATTCTACTTTATCAGCAGAATCAAACTCCATGGAATTCTTAGGAATTCCGTCCTAGGAATCTGTCTCGTCTTGCAGGGCTATGATCTTCAGGCCTATTTAAAACCCCTGCCCATCAAATATGAGGCTTATGTACCACCAATCCATCCCGCGTGGGGAAAATTGATCGGCTCTTTCGATGAGATATTATTCTATCCTGGTTACCGAAGAACCTACCTGGCTTTTGATGACTACCGGTATTTTACTTATTACGCAACGAGGTATCGAAAAAAAATCAATATCGGATATCCAGCCCGCTTTGATCCACTCCAAGTGTCTGCCCAGATCGGTGAATTGGGAAATAAAATTGCCAATGATGGGTTGGATGAAAGCCAACTCTATGTTTCCCTTGAGCCCTATTTAAACAGTCTGGCATTGCCGATCTATAGTAATGAAGCCTATTGTTTCAGGATGGACGGTTACCTTGTCCTTTTCAAAAAGACGCTACGCAACAAAGCTCTTTATCAATACCTCTCAGAAACCATCGGTCCGGATAAACAAAATGAACTGGCTCGTCAATTGATTCCACGGCCCTGGTCCGACACCCTTGGCGTAAAGATGACGACGGAAGCCAAAATGGGACTATATGAATACAACTCCTCGGACTATCATTTTTTTATCAAGGGCTGGGCATTTTATGAAAAAAGTGATGATGTGGGCAAGGACTCCGTTTTGCTTGTATTGGAATCAAATCTGAAACAAAAGTGGATCGCTCCAATGAATAGATTTGGGACTGATGACGTCGCAGACTATTTTCATAATCAGGCGCTCTCGACGGTCGGGTTTGGAACGAGTCTGATCTCCAAAAATCTCAAGACTGGTAGCTACCGGACAGGACTTCTCTTCGTAAGCAAACAAACGCACACCCGCACCCTGTTTTGGCTTGACCATCGTGTGAATATTGATCGCAAGGCTGAAGTTGTCGTCACCAGACAATCGTTTAAAAACATCAAAGAAGTCCGGTATGATATCAACAAAATTGACGACACTTCCGAAAACATAGTGATTGAATCCTGGGCCTTCCCCAAAGATGGTGGATGCAGTGGGTGCAAAACCTATTTTATTCTGAATGCTGCAACTCAAAGTTATTCCGTGGAGGCTACTGCGGTTCCGCGACCGGATGTATCCGAATTTTTTAAGGATCCTGCCCTCCTGTTTTCAGGCTGTAATGCAAAATTCAGTAAAAGTGATGTTCAAAAAGGTCAGTACAAGCTGGGGCTTCTTATTCAGGACAGCCTCGGTAATGTCCGTTATTACACAGAAACCGATAAGGTCCTTGGCGTTGGTATTGGTGAATTTGAAATTCCAACATTGTTTCAAACACCGCCCCTGGGCAACGACAGTATCCGCGCGTTCATAGACAAGGTGGAGGACAATGGTAATTCCTTTGAGGTGGAAGGATGGGCTTTCATTCATTCACTGAATTCAAATTTCTGCAAGACGCCCCTCATCTTGCGATCACAGAATAAGTCTTATCAGTTTGAAATAAACCGGGTAAGCCGACCTGACCTGAAAAATTTCTTCAATCTGTCGTACAATACTGATCAGGCGGGATTCAGGATTAAATTCAAAAAAGAAGAGCTCGACCCGGGCAGGTATCAAGTCTGTGTACTTCTTGGAAATCTTGAAACAAACGTGCAATCCCTTTCTTGTCTGGACTTATTTGTCGATTTGTGAATTTGCAGGAGTTGGTAGGACCCAAATTCCCATTGGGTCTGGAAATACCGAATTTTCCCCCTTTATTTGCAAACCTATTTGAGTTTAACATAACTGTATGAAAGTAGTAATCCTAGCCGGGGGCCTGGGTACTCGCCTGTCGGAAGAAACGGATGTACGGCCGAAACCCATGGTGGAAATTGGCGGTAACCCCGTTCTTTGGCATATCATGAACATTTATTCCCACTATGGATTCAATGAATTTGTCATTTGCCTCGGCTATAGGGGATACATCGTCAAAGAGTATTTTGCCAACTATTTCCTTCATCGATCTGATGTAACCATCGACCTCTCTAACAACCAGCTTCAGATTCACAATAGCTCAGCAGAAAATTGGAAGATTACGCTGGTGGAAACGGGCAAAGACACGATGACAGGCGGGCGTATCAAGCGCATCATGAAGTATGTGAAAGACGAACGATTTTTCCTGACCTATGGGGACGGAGTCGGGAACGTTGCCTTGGATAAACTACTGAATTTTCACCTGAAGCACAAGAAATTGTGCACTGTTACATCTGTGCAACCTACCGGCCGGTTTGGCGTGCTCAATATCAACGATGATGAAAAAGTTGAATCTTTTTTTGAAAAGAGGCAGGAGGATACCGGCTGGATTAACGCCGGCTATTTTGTGTGTGAGCCAGGGGTGTTTGATTACATTAAAGATGACCTTACCATCTGGGAACGTGACCCGTTGGAAAACCTCGCCACGAAAAATCAACTCATGGCATTTAAACATAAGGGCTTCTGGAAACCAATGGATACACTTAAAGACAAGAGCGACCTGAATGAGCTCTGGAATAATAATCAGGCCGCCTGGAAAGTCTGGAAATAAATTGATCAATGGATCCGTTTGATAACTTTTTCAAAGGAAAAAAAATCCTTGTGACCGGAGACACTGGATTCAAAGGCTCCTGGCTGTGCATTTGGCTTGCGGAACTGGGTGCAGAAGTGTCCGGTTACGCCTTGCCACCTAAAACACAACAGGACAATTTTGTAAAATCAAATCTGGGAAACATTGTACAACACCACGACGGTGACATCAGGGATTTGGAGCACCTGAAAAAAGTAGTCAGTCAGGTCAAACCTGACATTGCCCTTCACCTTGCTGCCCAGGCACTCGTGCTGCCCTCCTACAGCGACCCTGTGGAAACATTCCAAACCAATGTCCTTGGCACCGTTAATTTTTTTGAAGCCGTTCGTCAAAGCAAATCCCTGAGGGCGGCTATCAATGTGACCAGTGATAAATGTTATCAGAATAATGAGTGGGTTTGGGGTTACCGTGAAACGGATCCCATGGGTGGTAATGATCCGTACAGTGCATCCAAGGGTTGCTCAGAGCTCGTAACAAGTTCCTACCTTAAATCCTTCTTCGGCTCAGGCGATTGCGTGGTGGCTTCGGCTCGTGCAGGAAATGTTATCGGCGGGGGTGATTGGGCAGCGCATCGTATCATTCCAGATGTCTTCCGCGCCTATTTTTCGCATCAAGACCTGATTCTCAGGAATCCTCACGCGACACGGCCCTGGCAATTTGTACTGGAACCCATTTTTGGATATCTCAGACTTGCCCAAATGTTATACGAAAATGGAAGATCATTTTCAGGCGGGTGGAATTTTGGCCCTTATCCAAGCAAAGACCATAGCGTTTCTAACGTAATTGAAAATATCCGGAGAACCATCCCAGATCTTAGGTACAAAGCCGATGACATCCTTCAAAATCCACATGAGGCAGTTCTGCTAAGGTTAGACATCAGCAAGTCTTTGACTCACCTGAACTGGAAACCGCTCCTTGAGTTCGAGGAGACAATTGAGTACACCGTAGAGGGCTATCTCTCCGAAACTGACTCAAAGGATGTATACAAAAGCAGGGCAAGCCAAATCAAGAACTATATCTCGAAATATTAAAGGAATGGAATCGAAAGCAGAAAATATTAAGGCCCAGATTTTTGAACTCATCAAACAATACCATGATGAAGCATTTGCTCCAAAAAAATTCATCCCGGGCGAATCGAGTGTACCCGTAAGTGGAAAAGTATTTGATGAGAAAGAACTGCAATTCATGACAGCCGCAGCACTGGACGGGGTATTTACGACGGGTCGCTTTAATACTGAATTCGAAAAAAGACTTGCCAGGTTTATCGGTGTCAATACATTGATCACCGTCAATTCGGGTTCGTCGGCTAATCTGGTTGCCGCCATGACCCTGACTTCTGAGGAATTGGGCGAACGTGCCCTGAGGCCGGGGGACGAATTCATCACCGTGTCGGTTTCATTTCCAACAACCGTCAATCCCTTGCTGTCGTATGGACTGATCCCGGTTTTCCTCGATGTTGAAATCCCAAGCTACGAAATTGACATCACTCGACTGGAGGAGGCCATTGGACCCAAAACAAAAGCCATTGTTATCGCCCATACGCTGGGCAACGTTTTCCAAGTTGAGGAAATCTCACGGATTGCCAAGAAACACAATTTGTGGTTGATCGAAGATTGTTGTGATGCCCTGGGTGCGACCTACAACAACAAGCATGTGGGAACGTTTGGGGATATTGCCACAGTCAGTTTTTATCCTGCTC
>JANYHW010000242.1 GCA_025358885.1 Cytophagales bacterium
CTCATTTCCAGTTATATAGAGCAAAATGTATTAAGTGATTCTGAGAAGGGTTTTAATCAGGTCATCCTTTACGGCAAGGAGACTCCAGTTGTCGCTATTTTGAACCATGCCAAGCGATTCCCAATGATGTCTGAGAGACAAGTAGTCATTGTAAGGGAGGCGCAGGAAATTCCTGATCTGGGCAAGGATCAGGGACAAAAATTACTCCTTGACTATTTCACACGCCCCCTGACCAGTACTATTTTGGTGCTCTGCCACAAATACAAGACACTTGACAAACGTAAAGAATTAGGCAAGAAGGCCGAACTGTTGACTCTGTCGGCGACCTTCAAAAAGCCGCATGAAAGTCAGCTTCCTGAGTTTGTTAATGAATATCTTACAGTCAAAGGCTTTTCAATGGAAGATAACGGCGTCCTCGCTATTTGTGAGTCTGTAGGCAATGACCTCAGCAGACTTACAAACGAGCTCGATAAGATGCTTATCGGGAAAGCCCCTGGAGAGAGGTTGACCTCCGATTATGTTATGGCTTCCGTAGGAATGACTCGCGAATACAACATTTTTGAACTGCAAAAAGCCCTCATTAGCAAGGACATTTACAAGACCTTTAAGATTGCCGACTATTTCGCGAGCAACACGAGAAGAAATCCTTTAATTATGGTGGTGGCTTTTTTATTCAGCTTTTACAGTAAGCTTTTGCTGGCAGCAGCTACCTCGAGTACCAGTGAAAGAGAATTGGTTACAAACCTAAAGATCAGCCCGTTTGCTGCCAAGGATTACTCCAATGCTTTGAGAAATTATGACCTCGCCAAAATCATCGAAAATATCGGATTGCTAAAGGAGGCAGACCTGAAATTGAAAGGAGTGAATTCCGGATCGGAGGATGAAGGACAAATATTGAAGGAGCTTGTCGTTCGTTTGATCCATTGAGAAATGGTGTCATTATTGCATGCTATTACAATGGCTGGATTATCCGCTAAGTTTTATTTACTTTTGAGCATGTGTACACGAGATTTTTTTAGCACACAAGTCAAAATTTTTTAGACTGGTTACGGCAATAAACGCCATGCCTGTCAGTTCTGAGAGGAAATCACGAATGAAGAAAAGTACAATTGTACTTATCATTTTCTTATTTGGCTATGCCACCGCCTATTGCCAGGAGAGCCTGTCCATAAAGAAGCCTGAGCGCCTTTTTGATACCGGGCTTGACCTTATGGCACATCATGAATATGGCGCAGCGTATAATGTATTCGGTGAGTTCCTGGACATACATCCTGCATCCTATTCCTATTCTGAGAAGGTGGATGCTGCTTACTATAAGGCCTTTTGCGCATTGAACCTCTATCACATGGATGGCGAAAAAATGCTAGAGGCGTACATAGCAGCCTATCCACTCTATCCAAAAGCAATTACGGCTTACTATGACCTGGCCAACTTTTTCTACAATGAAAAGAACTTCGTAAGGAGTGCAGACTATTTTCAAAAGGTCGATTTCCCTTCCTTGGGCAATGACCAGCAGAACACCGGCCGCTTCCACTGGGGATACGGCTTATTCAGTCTCAAAAAGCTTAAGGAGGCCCTTGACCAATTCAACACGATCAAATCGCAGGGGGGGCAGTACGGTCCGGCAGCAAGCTATTATGCTGGATTCATTGAATCTGCCAATAGGGATTACCCGAATGCCCTGATCGATTTGAAGCGGGCTGAAGCCAACACATCATACGCGTCTATCGTGCCGGTCATGATTGCGAATGTCTATTACAAACAAAAGGAGGACGATGAACTGCTGAAATATGCGGACGCCGTTCTCCCTCGTGAAAATCTATCTTCTCCTGAAGAGATCTCGCTCCTGGCGGCGGAGACTTATTTTCGAAAAGCCAATTACCAAAAGGCCCTTCCTCTCTATATCAACTACCTCGAAGGGCATGAAAACAATGCTGATCGGGGTGTATTGTTCAGGGCAGGAACTTCGGCTTACTCCCTGGGGGATGATGACCATGCCATGGACTACCTTAAGGCCGCCACAGGCAAAGAAGATTCTGTGGGGACATATGCCTCTTACACACTGGGAATGCTCTATCTCAAGCGTCAGGAAAAACCTCTTGCCCTTACAGCATATAACGTAGTAAAAAATACAAGATTTGATTTGCGGATCTCTGAAGAGAGCTTGTTTCAATGTGCGAAAATAAATTATGAACTGGGGCGGGCTGATGTTTCCATCGAGGAATTTGAAGAGCTATTGAAGAATTTTCCCCAGTCAAGCCACGGCCAGGAAACACGTGAGTTGCTTTCACAGGCATATGTAAACGCCAATAACTACAACAAGGCCATTGAATATATTGAAGCGCTGCCCAGGCGAACTCCGGTGGTAGACAGGGCTTATCAAAAGGCGACCTATCTGAAGGGCACTGAATTGTTCAACAAAGAGGACTATGCGTCTGCCGTCCAATACTTTGAAAAATCTCTTCAATATCCGGTTGAGCAGGATTTTGTGGCTGAAGCCAGCTATTGGTGCGGAGAAGCATATTCATTGGGCAGAAAATACGATCAGGCAATTCCATTTTATGAGCAGACTCTTGGCGCATCGCCAAATCCTGAGCTTCTCAAAAGGGCCAGGTACGGGCTTGGATATGCCCGTTACAATCTTCAGCAGTATGATCGCGCACTCATAAGCTTCAAGGAATTTTCAAATCGAGCAACCGTATCAGATCCGAATTACCTGGATAGCCAGATTCGACTTGGCGACTGTTACTACGCGGCCAAATCTTATGCGGATGCCCTGTCTGCCTATCGCAAGGCAATACAACTGAAGTCTGATGATGCTGACTATGCACACTTGCAGGTGGGAATTATCCTTGTGATTCAACGTAAATATGGAGAGGCGGGGAATGAATTTGAAAGGGTATATATCAAAACTGACTCGAGATTTGCCGATGATGCGCTGTTCCAGCGCGCGCAACTGGATTTTGAACAAAGCAACTATGCGTCTGCAGTAGATCGTTATACTCAACTGATTAGTACCTCCAAGTCTTCCCGACTTTTACCCTATGCCTATACAAGAAGGGCAGCATCGTACTATAACCTCAAGAAATTTAACCAGACAGCGGACGATTACATTGCCGTGCTGGAGAAGTTCCCCGCCCACCCCGTGGCACAAGACCTTCTGTTGCCTTTGCAAGAGTCACTCAACCTGGCAAGTCGTTCAGCGGAATTTGAAGGCTACCTCGCCAAGTTCAAACTTGCCAATCCAGACGCAAAAGGAATAGAGGTTGTGGAGTTTGAGACCGCCAAAAACCTCTACTTCAATCAGAACTACCCCTCGGCAATTGATCGCTTCTCCCGCTATGCATTGAGCTACCCGGAGAGTCCTCGCCTTACGGAAGCAAGGTATTACGAGGGAGAATCTTATTACCGGCTGAAGGATTTTTCGAAAGCCTTATCAACCTTTGAGGTAGTCTCTGCAGATGTAACATTCCCCATGATGAGCAAGGTGATTTCGCGTATTGCAGAACTTGAATTCAGGCAAGGTCACTATGAAAACGCGGTGAGGGCTTTTCAAAAACTCGGGGTGGTAGCTGGAAACAAGAAAGAAGAAAATATTGCCTGGAATGGATTGATGGAATCTTACTACCTGTTGGCCAATTATGACTCTGCCGATATCTTCGCCAGAAAGCTGCTGGAACAGGGTAATGTAAACATTGGTTCTCAAAACAAGGCATCTCTCTTCCTGGGCAAGAGCTCTATGGCCCGTGGCGATTATGAAACGGCCAAAGATGAATTTCTCTCCACCCTGAACACGGCCCGTGACGAGTATGGGGCGGAGGCAAAATACCTTTTGGCTGAGATATTTTACCTCAACCGGGAGTTCAAACAGTGTGAAGAAACATTGTTTGCGTTGAACACGGAGTATAGTTCTTATACGGATTGGGTTGGTAAGTCATTCCTCTTGCTCTCTGACAATTACTTTGCCAAGGGCGACAACTTCCAGGCAAAAGGGACATTGAAATCCCTCATTGAGAATTTCCCCAGACAAGAGATTAAGGACTTGGCGAAGGAGAAACTGAAAGTCATTGAACAGGAAGAACTATCAAAGAAGAGCAAGAGTGACTCAACCGGAAACGAAAAATGATTTCTTATAAAAGACGATATCCTTTAATCTCCTTGCTGCTTTCTACACAGGCATTCCGCTTGACCTTGACCATTGCCGGACTTGTTCTTTTCATGATACTGAGTTCCTTAAATGTATCCGCCCAGGAGCAATGGGTGAAGGAGGGCGAAGGAGAAATCAAGGATGTTGAGGTCGAAATTGTGAAAGACCGGAAGATCACATTTCCCCGGGCAACCCGTAACTTCGAAAAGGTTCCACCCAGGGCATTTGAACCGATCAAACCCGCCATAACCTATGAGTTTGCAAATTTCAGGTTCAATACGAAAGACTACAAGCCTGTGGTGCGCCCATTGAAACTAAAACAAGAAGAACTCTCCAAAATGTATGGAAATTATCTCAGCGCCGGTTTTGGTAATTATTCTTCACTTTTTCTGGAGGGCAGCATAGCGACCAAACGCGACAAAAATAAATTCCTGGGTGCACATTTTATCAGCAGGAGTTTTGGTTCTGGTCCTGTGGATAACAAAAACTCAGCGAGCTCAAACGCTCAACTTCAATTGTATGGAAAAAGCATGGGGAAGGATGTTACGTTAAGTGCCAGTGCAAACGTGGAGAATCGAGCCGGCTACTTCTATGGATACAATCCCATCGTGGAGGTTGACAGGAATACCATCAGGCAATCATATTCTATCTACGGCATTCAGGCCGGTATTGAGAATACAAGACCTTCCGATTTTAACTATTCACTCACCGGAGGATACAGTTACCTGCAAGATCATTATCAGGCAACCGAAGGAGAAGCATCCTTCATTTTCAATAGCTCATTCAAGATCAATGAAACCAGTAGATTCCTGTTGAATTCGGATTTGTTCCTGATTTCAAGAAAGGATTCAATGATAACTAACGGAAACCGTCACTTGCTCCACATACGGCCATCCTATCAGTTTACTCCCATTGAAAATCTTTTGGTGACAGCAGGGCTCAACATCGCCGTACAAAATGACCAATACGCCGAGAGCAAGAATTTGCATGTATACCCAAACCTCAAGGCACAATATTCACTAAGTCCCTCCCTGGAAGCATATGGCGTGGTAACCGGAGATATTGATAAGCTCGACCTGCATACCGCTTCAAGTGAGAATCTTTGGCTTGATTCGAGCGTGCCAATCACCAATACAAACCGCGCACTTGAATTTAGGGGAGGATTTAATGGAAAGCTTGGCCGTAAAGTTGCAATTGAAGCTGGAATATCCGTAGCATCACTGAAAAATTATTACTTCTATCAAACAGTGAGAGACAACCTCAATCCGGGCGGAGTTCCCGTCGGCGTTTTGTTTGACAAGTTCACAATTGTTTATGACCGTAACACTCGTCGCATAAATCCATTTGTCGAAATAAATTATGCAACGACCAATGTATTTAACCTTATGCTTCGGGGGGATTACTTCAGCTATGATACGGATATTCTCCTGGATGCCTGGCACCGACCCAGCTACCGGTTTACGGCCAAAGCGAGATTCAATTTGTATGAAAAGATATCCCTTGACGCTGGGCTTATTGCCCAAGGTGGTATGAAGTCATTTGATCCGGGCACCAATACAATTATTGCTCTGGATCCTGCCTTTGACCTGAACGTTAAGGCGAGATACTTTTTGTCCAAACAATTTTCAGCTTTTGTCCAGTGCAACAACATGCTCTCGAGCAAGTATCCCCTTTACCAAAGCTATACAGTGAGGGGATTCCAGGTATTGGCAGGCGTGAGCTGGAGCTTTTAGAAGGTGGAGCAGTAGTATTTATTGTTATTTTTAGGTTAATTTTGTTTAGCATTTGATACACACTAACCCCTCAAACAATGGCCAGTAAGGACTCAAATGGAGATGGTACAAATGAAAAGCCTGACAATTCAGAAGACAATTTTGGACTGCCCGACATAGAGTACAAACCGCTCGACCAGCCCGGTGAAACTTCTGCTGGGCATGAGACCGTACCATCACCGGAAGCACCTTCCGGATACGCATATCCATCATCCAGATCGGGCTCGGGTGCAGTTTCATCCAACGATAATTCATCAGACGCTTACGAGGAACCTAAATCTAAAGCGCCCGTTATCCTTGGTGTGGTGATCGTTCTTGTCTTATTGACGGCAGGATACCTCATCTACAATTTTGTTTACAAACCACGGGCTGAGGCTGACCGGGTAAAAAAAGAACAACTGGCGAAGGAAGCCTTGACAAAGAAACAGCAGGACGAAGCCGCCGCATTGGCTAAAAAACAGGCAGAGGAAGAAAGGAGAAAACAAGAAGAATTGGCTAAGGCAACACCCCCTGTGGGAACGATTGAAGCACTAAATGCCCCAACAAAACGTTACTATGTTGTGGTAAGTAGTGATATCGATGATGATTTGCTAATGGACTTTGCAAAGAAGCTCAGCGCAAAAGGTGTAAGCACCAAGATTATTCCTCCTTTTGGAGGAAAGAATTTTTATCGACTCGCCATTACAGACCATGATTCATTCGCATCAGCGCAAACTAATGCAGATGCTGCGAAGGCTGACTACGGAAGTGCTGTATGGGTGCTGAAATACTAAGGAAAATCGGGAACTGCAGGTCTGGTCTGATTTTTGTTTTTTGACTGACCTGCTTATTTTTTAATCTATGTTATTTACTCAAATCGTTACCAATACTGTACCGCCTGCGGATCAGGCTTTGTCTGTCATTGACCTTGCTATCAAAGGAGGGTTCATGATGATTCCTATAATTTTGTCCTCGTTTTGGGCCATTTATGTATTCGTAGAACGAATGCTGACGGTTAACAAGGCAAACCAAAGCCCCGACGCCTTCATGGGCCGCATCAAGGATATGGTGCTCAAGGGTGACATCAACGGAGCCAAACTGCTCTGCAGTCAGTTCGACAGCCCCATTTCAAGAATGATTGAAAAGGGCGTAGCCAGGATCGGGAGCCCCCTGAAGACCATTGAAGCATCCATAGAGAATGTTGCTAAGATCGAGTTGTTCAAATTAGAGAAAAATCTGTCTATACTGGCAACTGTTTCGGGCGTGGCCCCTATGATGGGCTTCCTTGGCACTGTAATTGGCATGGTGGAGGCCTTCATATCTATCGCCCAGGAGGAAGGTTCCGTAAGCCCAAAATTGCTTTCATCCGGTATTTACACGGCAATGATAACTACAGTAGCGGGTCTGATTGTGGGCATCTTGGCGTATCTCGCTTACAATTATTTGGTCACACGCGTTTCCAAGGTGGTGCATAAAATGGAATACTCATCAATCGAGTTCATAGACTTACTTCAAGAACCCAGGTAGAGTTATGAACCTGCAAACCAGAAACAAGGTAGAGGCCGCCTTTAGCATGGCTTCCATGACGGATCTCATTTTCTTGCTACTGATATTCTTCATGCTTACGTCATCCTTTGTCACACCCTCAGGATTACCCGTCAACCTTCCCTCCAGCCTGGCAAGCACGATCGAAGTTCAGAAGACATCGGTCACCGTGACCAAAGACCTCTTGTATTTTGTAAATGACAAGCGGGTCACAAGAAATACCCTGGAGTCAGAACTTAAGAGAAATCTTTCAGCGGCGAACGGGGTAGTGGTCTTACACATTGACAAAAGCGTTCCAACGGAGGAACTTGTATACGTGGCCGGAATTGCCACCGCCCTGAAGGCCAAGGTAACCATTGCCACCAAACCCAAGTAAGCAATGCAAACGGAGGAAGCCCGCAACAAGCGAATAGGAGTGCTCACCTCATTGGGTGTTCATATGGCCTTGTTCGTGATTTTTTTCTTTATGATGGCCTGGCGAGCACCCAACCCGCCTTTGCCTGAATACGGAATCGAACTTAATTTCGGACTGGACAATCAGGGAAGTGGGGACGTGCAACCAGACAAACCTGTAGGCACCGAGACAACCAAGCAGGATGAAATGGTCGAACAGACATCCAAAGCACAGCCCGAAGAGACAGATCCAACACTAAAAGAAGCAGTATCTGAGAAATCAGTAGACCCCTCTATTTCCAAAGAGGAGAGTCCGGTTACGGTAAAAGAAGAAAAGAAGGAAGTTAAGACCGAGACCAAAAAAGATAAGAAGGACGAATCAAAGCCCAAAGAGAAGGTTATAGCCGAGTATAAAAAGGAAGACAAGACAGAGAACACGGCGGCCCAAAACTCAAAGCAGGGAACCGCAGGCAACCAGGGAGACGATATAAAGAAAACAGGTGACAAAGGTAATCCAGAGGGGACTTTGGACAGCAAGGCGCTCTATGGTACTCCGGGTGGTGGAGGCGGAGGTGATGGATTTGGTCTCGCCATGAGTGGATGGGCGTGGGCTGACGCCCCCAAAGTGCCGGAGCTTCCTGACAATGAGAATGGCAAAGTCATCTTCGAAATTGAATGCGACGAGACTGGGGAGATCGTTGGTATTACTACGGTTGAGCGAAGCCTCAGCCCGAAATCGGAACAGATATTGAAGGATGAAATCAGAAAGAATTCCCTGATTCGTACTTCAGGCGGTCGCGCTCCTGAGCGATCCAAGGGACGAATCATCTTTATTTTAAGGACGAAGTAAAGTCCTTTAACTACCTATTTATCAGTCTTGTAAAGGTTCATGGCTATTTTTTCTGGCCATGACTTGGGAAGGAGCGGTACAACTTTGGCCGTAGTCCAATTCATAAGGCCTGGGATGATCTCCGCTTCGTTGGCAAACATGCCGCGGATGGCAATCTTTGCTACTTCGTCCGGAGTCATACTGAACTTCTCGGATTTCTCTTTCAGCATTCCCATGTTAGCCCTGTCAATAAATCCAGTGGACGTTGCACCGGGGCTAAGGCAACTGACCGATATAGACGTACCCTTATACTCCCATCGAAGACCCCGGGAGAAAAGCAGTACAAAGGCTTTGGTAGCTGCATACGTAGCCAGGGTAGGAACAGCCTGATAGGAGGCTGTGCTCGCCACATTCAGGATGTAGGCCCTTTGGCTTTTTTCAAGTTCAGGGATTAGCACTTTGCATAGATCAGCCAGGGTGATCATGTTTAATTGCATCATCTGGTTTAGCTCTTCCCGTGCGATATCTTTGAGCCCACCCCATGAGCCAAAACCGGCGTTGTTGATGAGGATGTCAATGGTAAAGTTTTTTTGTGCAAGCCAATCCTTGACGATAAGGGCAACGTTGGGTTGGGAGAGATCTATGGCGAGGTAGTGCGCAGAGACGCCAAATTTCTGCTGAAGTTCAATTGCATTCTTCTCAAGGTTTTCCTCGGATCGAGCCAGCAGGAGAACATCATGTTTGTGGGAAGCCAACTCTCTTGCCAGGGACCAGCCGATTCCACCGCTGGCTCCCGTAATCAAGGCAAAAGCCATACTTATTTGTTGGTGATCGACATAAGCCGCTGGTAGAACAGCGGTTTACTTTCTTCCGTACGTGGCTGGAATTTCCCCGTGACAATCGGCACATACATTACCCGCCTTCTGCTCTTTTCCCCAACGTGTGGCGATTGGGCGACGCGATGCCATAATCTACCATCATGCACCGTTAGGTCGCCAGGCTCAACGTTAAGGCCAATTTCACTCTTGTCCGGCTTGTGACTCAGGAAATAGAACTTCTTAAACAGCAGGGTCCGGATGCCCTTATTGTGCGTCCCAGGCAGAATTCTAAGTCCACCGTTATCAGTAGATGAATAGTCCAGATGCAAGCCCACGTTAAGCATGGGCATGATCTTGTTTCCGTAAAATATATCTCTTAATGCGTCTGTATGCCAGCCCAATTGACTGTAATTGCTTTCTGAAGAATTGACATAATGATTGAATACCAGGCCATCTTTCTCGTTTTCTCCGATGCGGGAATCAGGTGTGCCGACAAGTTCGAAGAGTGCCTGAAGACGGGGCTCCTTAAGGAAGTTTTGAAAAATCGAACTGAACTGATTCAGGAAAGCAAATCGCTGAACAATCCTTTTTCCATTAATATCCGTACCGTATTTGATTGGAACACCATTGACCATCTTTCTGTCCTCGCTGATCCACTCATCCTGAATTCTTACAGACTCCTCCAGCATTTTCGTGACCAAATCCTTGTTTACAAAGTTCTTAAAATGCAAAAATCCGTATGTATCAAAGAACTCAATTTGTTCAGGGGTCAATTTTGATTCCAGCGTGAAGAAGGGATAACTCCCGTTCACTTTATGAGCCTTTCCATTCTTTACCTGCTCGTACATGGTCCGTTTTCTGGTTAAATAGTTCACTAAAGCGCAAATTACTCGAATTTTATTGAATTGTTATCATTAAATCGAGCGAATTAGAGTACCTAACGGGTTTTTAGGGTTTTTGTTGGTTTCCTGCCATTTCAGTAAGGCCGAGCACTTTCCGGGTTATTAGGAATATTCCGTAGGTCACCAGCGGGGCGGCCACCAGGTCAATGGTGTAGTGTACATGTTGCCATGCGAGTAGGAGGGCCATGAGTACTGCCCCGGCAATCTTGAGCGCCCTGGCAATGTAGTTCCTGTCTGCGAGGGCAAGCAGGACCAGGGTGCTGATGTGCCCGGAAAAGAATAAGTCCTTTGCGAAACCAGTGTCTGGGTAGGCAATGGATGAAATCGGATCGGCCAATAGAATCATACCTGCAGGAGGTTCAAGAGTTACTATATACATTGTGGCCATCCTAAAAATATTAATGGCACAATAAGCACTAAGTCCGAGCAATAGGACTTCAGGTTTTTTTATGTTGGTGACAACTGTTTGGACTACCGCCAGGTACAACATGCTGAAAATCGGAAGCGACCAATCCATTGGACTAAAAATTTCCAAAAAAGGATCGTTAAGAATAAATCCTTTTTTTGGACCTATGATTTCTCTGTAAAAGTGAGGCATATAAAATACCATCATCAGCAATGTGCTTAGGCAGAAAACAATGACGAGCCAGCCACGCAGACTTTTGAAAACTTCCTTCCAGCTCGTCATTTAGCTTACGATAATCAGGTAATAATTTCTTTTACCCATTTGAGCAAGTAGGTACCGGTTTTGGATAAGTTTAAAGTCAGGTTTTTGTTGAGGATCACTGATTTTCATTTTGTTTATGCTCACGCTCCCTTCCTGAATTTTTCTTCGTGCGGCACCCTTGGATGGGAAGATGATACCCTGGGTCAATTCAGACAGGAGATCTGTTACTGAAATTGCTGCGTCAAGAGCCGAGCGCTGCACATGAGCCTGCGGAACACCCTCAAACACCTCCAGAAGGGTTTCTTCGTCCAGCGATAAGAGATCTTCTGAAACAGAATTTCCGAAGAGAATTTTTGAAGTGCGCACGGCGGCCTCATAATCTTCCTTCGAGTGGACCCTCGTCATGATCTGCTTTCCCAGTTCTTGCTGCAATGCTCTTTCGTGTGGTGCCTTTTGGTGTGCCATCAGCAAGACATCAATCTCTTCCTGGGTCAATTCGGTAAAGATTCGGATAAATGATGATGCGTCTTCGTCGGAGGCATTCATCCAGTACTGATAGAAGCGGTAGGGGGAAGTCTTATGGGGATCAAGCCAGACATTTCCCTGTTCGGTCTTGCCGAACTTTGTGCCATCTGCCTTCTTGATCAAGGGGGTGGTGAGTGCAAATGCTTCACCGTTGTCCTTTCGTCGAATCAATTCGGTTCCGGTGACAATATTACCCCACTGGTCGGAGCCGCCCATTTGCAATTTGCAATTCTTGTTCTTATACAGCCAGTAATAATCATAGCCCTGAACGAGCTGATAGGTAAATTCCGTGAAAGAAAGACCTGACTCCAGCCGTTTCTTCACGGAGTCTTTAGCCATCATATAATTCACCGTGATATGTTTTCCTACGTCCCGGATGAAATCCAGAAAATGGTAGTCTTTGAACCAATCATAATTATTGACCAATTCGGCTCCATTGGAATGGGGAGAGAAGTCCAGGAACTTGCTCAACTGTAGCTTGACGCAGTGTTCGTTGTGGCGCAACACCTCCTCAGAAAGCAAATTGCGCTCAGCTGATTTTCCGGAAGGGTCGCCCACCATACCTGTGGCACCCCCCACCAACACAAACGGTTTATGGCCGCAGCGTTGAAAATGGACCAGCGTCATGATCTGCACCAGGTTACCGATATGGAGTGAATCAGCTGTCGGATCAAAACCTATGTACCCTGCTGTCATTTCCTTCTGAAGCTGTGCCTCCGTTCCCGGCATGAAATCATGTATCATGCCTCTCCAGGTCAGCTCTTTGACAAAGTTCTTGTTCATTTTTGAATACGCTAAATCAGGCGCAAATATAGGTAGTTGGGTCCTGTGATGAATGCACTGACCGCCGCAGGCACAAAATTAATGGGCCCTTTGAATCGCGTTTGGGATTCCTTTTCTTGCCTTTGAATAGAAAAACCAAAATATGAAGCAACCTGAATCCCTGACACTTGTCGCCGAATTTCATCGAACATTTAAGCATCCCGTGGTCACTACGCCAGCCATACCTGACGAGAAGCGGTGTAGGTTGCGTGTGGAGCTGATTGCCGAAGAATTAAGGGAATTTGAAGAGGCCATTAGCGTCAAAGACATTGTCGCGGTCGCGGATGCGTTGTGCGACATACAATATGTTTTGTCCGGTGCCGTACTTGAGTTCGGGCTTGGAGATAAGTTTAACCAGCTTTTCGAAGAGGTTCAGCGGTCCAATATGAGCAAGGCGTGTCGTACCGAGCAAGAAGCTAAAGAGACGGTGGAATACTACCTCAAAAAGGATGGTACGATATGCCACTACCAAAAAGAAGGGGCTGTGTGGTTGGTTTACAGGACTGCCGACAACAAGACCATCAAATCCGTTGGATATTCCCCGGCGAACCTTGAGGCGATCCTGGATATTTGATGCCCGTTTTTCACCTCGAAAATCAGTTTTTATCCTTATTTTTGAAGATTAATTCTTAAACACGTCGCAGAGCCATGGGGAATCAGGATGCATTTTTAGAGATATGGTACACTTCCATGATCGTCTGCGGTATTATTTCGTTTGCCGTTGGCCTTATCATTTACCTCGTTCACAATTTCAGGGTATCATTGATCAAGGACTTTAAGGCCAAATATGACTTCATAAACGCAAACGAGGTACGGTGGTACAAATATGCTTTTATGGCAGTCGCCGTTGGCATCGGGTTCCTAATCAACTTGTATGGCTCCAATGAAAGTGGCCTCAATAAAGTGGGTGTATGGTTCTTCGTCCGAATGTTTTTTGGATTTTCCGGCGCGACGCTCGTTGCTTACGTAGCCAACCTGGTATTGGAATTCTATTATCCGACAAAGCTCAATTCAAAGCTCAAGAAATGGCGCTACATGCCGCGAGTCAATCCGAAAACAGGGCATAAAATGCGGCTTTTAAGTGAAGAAGAGGAAGATGTCCACCTCGACCAGGGCAGGCAAGCTGAGGAGAGCATATTCTCCATTGATTACGATGTGTGGATCGATGAGAAATCCGGAGACACCAAAGTCGAAAAGTATGATGGGCACCTTACGGCACTCAAGTGTAACAACTGTGGATTCTATACAATGAGGGTGATCAAGGAAGAGATTACACAGATGTATGAAGATGAGTCACCAAAGGAATTGGTGAAGCACTACAAGTGTGCCTACTGCAGGAATATCCGGGCTACTGCCTTTGTGATTTCAAAGAAAGAGGCTGATGACTATAAGGACCACCGGGCAACGGTACGCAGAAATACCAAAAACATCGACCTGGTAAAAATTGAGATTCACTCTATCCTCTCCGGGAAGCGCTTTTATGAGTTTCCGACTGTTGCCCAGGCTCAGAAATTCCTAGAGGAATTTGATATTGACAAGGTTAGCACTTCCTAGGCATCTATTGCCAATTCTTTTCGTTAATAAGCAAGAGCACATTAAACCAGTATGTAATGAGAAAGACAGTGGGTTTTTTTTTATTTATTGTTCTCGCCCTGCCTGGGTGGGCACTCACCAATGATACAACAGTACTCAGGGCAAAGCCGGTATTTGGAAAAGAAGCCCGGGTGATTTCCTACCTCCTGGATAACAACCACTACCGAAAGATCCATTTCAGTGACTCCCTTTCTTCTGTCGTGTTTGATAACTATTTCAAGGAACTTGATAACAACAAGTTCTATTTTCTCAGTTCTGATATACAGATGTTTGAGCGTTATCGGCTAAGGCTGGATGACCTTACTCGCACAGAGAATGTTACCCCGGCGTTTGAGATATATAAAGTATTTCAGGATCGTTACCGCACCCGGCTGAAGGACGTGGTGACCAATCTCGTAAATCAGAATTTTGATTACACAGCCGATGAATACTACGACACAGAGAGAGACAATGCACCTTGGGCAAAAACAAATGAGGAACTCAATGATGTGTGGCGCAAAATTGTAAAGAGTCAGGCGCTCAGCCTGAAGCTCACCGGAAAAAAACAGGAAGAGATTTCGGATATTCTGAAAAAGCGTTATGAACGGCTCTTAAAATCATTTGAGCAACTTAACAGCGAAGATGTATTCAGCCTCTACATGAATTGCATTACAGAGGCCTACGATCCGCACACCAACTATCTTTCTCCCAAGGCAACAGACCTCTTCAAGCAGCAAATGAGTTTGTCCCTCGAGGGCATCGGCGCCAGACTCACAACAGAGAATGATTATACCAAAGTTGTAGAAATCGTACCCGGGGGTCCTGCTGAAAAGTCTAATCAATTGCACGCTAACGACTACATCACTGGAGTAGGACAGGGGAAGGATGGTGAAATCGTTGATGTGACAGGGTGGAGAATAGATGACGTAGTGAAGTTGATCAAAGGACCGAAGGGCACACTGGTGCGCCTTCAGGTGCTTCCTGCAACAACAGGGGTAAAAGGCCCGTCGGTTACTCTCCAGTTTACGAGAGAAAAAGTTAAACTGGAGGATCAGGCCGCTAAGAAAAAGACCATCAACTATTCAGTGAACGGGCGCAACATGAAGCTTGGAGTCATTTCACTTCCTGCCTTTTATATGGACTTTGAGGCATACTCAAAGGGGGATAAGAACTACAGAAGCACAACCCGTGATGTCAGAAAACTAATCCAGGAATTTCAAACGGAAGGAGTGGATGGTCTTGTCATGGATCTTCGCAACAATGGAGGAGGCTCACTTACGGAAGCAATTGACCTTACGGGGCTGTTCATTAAGGATGGACCTGTTGTACAAGTCAAGAGCTCATCCGATAAGGTTGAGGTTGGAATGGACGATGACAAGGGAGTTGCCTATGCAGGTCCTCTGGTGGTTTTAACAAACCGCTTCAGCGCATCTGCTTCCGAAATATTTGCCGGTGCGATCCAGGACTATCACCGGGGCGTTATTGCGGGAGAATCAACTTACGGAAAAGGAACCGTGCAAACCGTAATCGACCTTGGTCGCTTTATCAATGATGCGGAGAAGGTGGGCGAGCTCAAATTAACGTTTCAGAAGTTTTATCGTGTCACGGGCAGCAGTACCCAGCACAAGGGAGTAACACCCGACATCAAATTCCCTTCGGCATTGAAGCCGGAGCAATATGGCGAAAGCGCCAGCCCCAATGCACTTCCCTGGGATGTTATTAAGAAAACAGATTTTAAGCGGACGCCTGATATCAGCGACACGGTGGTGAATGGCCTGGAGAAAAACTATGAAAATCGTCTCAAGTTCGATGCTTCCCTTAAACGCTATGTTGTTGAGGTTGACGACCTGAAAAGGAACCTGAATGAAACCAAGATATCCCTCAATGAGGCAAATCGCAAACTAGAGATGCAGGACGCCGAGAAGAAGAAAGCCGCAAGCGATAATCTTGACACCAAGATTACTTCCAAAGAAGGACTTCCGGTGGATGACCTTTCGAAATTAAAAGATGAGTATCTGCGTGAAAGTCTTTTGATCTTGTCTGATCTGATTACCCGTCACATTGGATAATTAATGGGTTACAGGAATAGGAGTTAACGTATAACCTTTTTGCCTTAGCAGATTCAACAATCCCTTGTCTCCTTCCAGATGAGATACCCCTACCGCAATGAAGGCAGATTTGCTATTAATCATCTTATCAACTTTCGGAAACCACTCCAGGTTGCGCTTGGTGTAGAATTCTTCAATGAATAACGGATTATTCTCTGTTGGGTGCAGGGAGTATTCAAAAACCTTATCAAGGTCCCCGCGAAGGTAAGCGACCTCCAGTTTCTTGTATTCGGACTTTTGGGTTTCAAAATTCGACACGCTGTGAAGAAGCGCTGCCTCCTGATCTTTCATAGGGAAAGACTGGATGGCCTGTGATTCTCTTTCGATGCCTTCAAGGCTGTAGGTTTCCAGTTTGTCCCGTTTGGCGATGGTAAGCAATTCAATATCATAAAACTTCACCTTTTCCCCCAGCGACATGCGGGTCATATTAATTGAGAGGGCAAGGGGAATTAATTTGCCGAAGTCTTTTTCAAATTTGGATTTGGAAATCTTAAATTCACTGGCAAAAAAACCGGTGACCTTTTCGTAGTCTTCAGGCGTCAGTTCCGTACCGAGTGTTTTTCCTGCCGTGAAATGAACTGCCTTATTCAATTCCATTTGAGCCTTGTGGTCGACCTGATCTTCAATGGCAAAAATCTTACTCTTACCTAACCTGGCTACCGCTTCTTTGGGCAGATAAAATTCTTTCTCACCAATGAACTTTAATGTCCCCATGAGGTAGGAGGAGGAGGTGAGCCCATTTCCCGAAATTTCCCAGAGAATTGAATTCTGTGAGAATGCTACGTGCTGTGCCAGTAGGAAGAGGAGAAAGGAGAATACTTTTTTCATGTGGGTGGGGTTGATTCAACAAAGAAATAATAATTCGATCAAAAATGGAAGGTCGACCAGCATCTGGTGCATCTGGAAGAAAAGATATTCCCGGTTGCAAGACTTGCAGCACAATTTTCTCTATTTTAAGCCGGAATTGTGACCGTACATGAGTGAGGAACTGCTGAAAGCCATTATCCAACTTTTTGCCATTGTGGCCAAAGAGCGTATTACGGATGATGAACGTACCAACATCAAGGAGTTTCTTTCCCTACACCTCAACCAGGAGGCCATCCGGTACTACCTGAACCTCTTCGACGAATTTGTAAAAGCCAACCGAAAAATGGCGGCCGCCGACCTGGGCAACGTGGACGAGGAGACTCTGCAATTTGTGGACGATTGGGCCCGCATCATGCAGATTTCCAAAAAGGTCAACCAGGCACTGACCATGCCTCAGAAGGCCGTTTTGGTTGTAAAAATAATTGAATTGGTATTTGCCGATGGCCAAATCTCTGAGCGCCAGGGAAACCTCATCTTTTATATCGGTGAGGCTTTGAAAATTCCCATGAAGGACCTTCAAGCTATGCGCACTTTTGTCATTGGCCAGGATAGTGAGGAGCTGAATACCAGGAACATACTGATTATTGATGAAGGTTCCGGAGAACTTCACCATAGTGGCCCCAGGATCATCGCCAGGAACTTGACCGGGCTCATTGCCGTCCTCCGGCTACAAGACGTTGAGACTTATTTTGTCAAGTATCTTGGAATAACAACCCTCTACCTTAATAGTCAACCGCTCAAGAGCCGAAAGGTGGATGTGTTCCCAACTGGATCTACTATCCGCGGCAGTAAGATTGAACCTATCTACTACAGTGATATCGTCGGAAAGTTCTTGCTAGAGGAGTCAGGTACAGAAATCAGTTTCTCTGCGGAACATATTTTCTATCATTTCAAGAGTGGTCGTGCAGGGCTTCAAAATGTGACTGTGTCGGAGAAGGGTGGCAAATTGATCGGGATGATGGGAGCGAGCGGGTCAGGAAAATCCACTCTACTTAATGTGCTAAATGGAGCTGAGCGTCCTTCGAGCGGCCGTGTGCTGATCAATGGAATCGACATTCATGAACACCCGGACAAAGTAGAAGGAATTGTGGGCTTTATCCCGCAGGATGATCTCCTGATGGAGGACCTTACCGTTTTTGAGAACTTGTTTTTTGCCGCACGACTATGCTTTGGACATCATTCCAAAGAACAGATTACAGAACGGGTGGAGAAAGTGCTCACGAGCCTGGGCCTTGCAGAAACGCGTGACTTGAAGGTTGGTTCTCCGCTGGAGAAGACGATTAGCGGTGGTCAACGCAAGCGATTGAATGTGGGTTTGGAACTTCTTCGCGAACCGGCCATTCTCTTTGTTGATGAACCTACTTCAGGACTTTCTTCCCGCGACTCAGAGAATATCATGGACCTGCTGAAAGAATTGGCCCTGCGGGGCAAAATGATCTTTGTGGTGATCCATCAGCCCTCCTCCGATATCTTTAAGATGTTTGACACCCTGATTATCCTAGATGTCGGCGGGTTTCAGATTTACTACGGAAACCCCGTGGAATCGGTCAATTACTTCCAGGAGATCATCAACGCAGCCACAAAGACGCCGGGGGCCTGCCCGGAATGCGGCAATATCAATCCCGAGCAAGTATTTAATATTATAGAAACGCGTGTGGTGAATGAGTTTGGAAGGTTCACCAACACCCGGAAAGTATCTCCGGGTCAATGGTATCAATATTTTAAACAGAAGATCAAGATTCCGAGGATTGAAGAGGTAAAGGATCCTCTGCCAGTGACACAAAAAATTCCGAATTGGTTCAAGCAACTTTCTGTGTTTGTAAAGCGGGATGTACTGGCCAAGCTGGCAAACAACCAGTATGTGTTGGTGAACCTATTGCTGTCGCCGGTGCTGGCATTGTTCATGGCCTATTTCGTCAAGTACTATGACGTAATTGACTACGATAAACCTACCTATTCTTTTTTCTACAACGACAATGTTCCTGTATACTTTTTTATGAGCGTTGTGGTGGCCCTATTTGTGGGTCTCATCGTAAGTGCGGAGGAAATATTTCGTGATAGAAAGATATTAAAGCGAGAACGCTTCCTTCACCTGAGCCGGAGTAGTTATCTGATCTCGAAGGTTACCGTATTATTTTCGATTTCAGCGATACAAACCCTGACCTTTGTAGTGGTTGGCAATTTCATACTTCAAATACCCCTGACAGAAATGCGGTACTGGCTGATACTTTTTTCCTGCTCGTGCTTCGCCAACATTCTTGGACTGAATATTTCGTCGGCATTCGACTCAGCTGTTGCCATTTACATCCTGATCCCCGTGCTAGTGATCCCTCAACTGATCATGAGCGGAGTTGTGGTAAGCTTTGACAAGTTTAATCCTGAAGTGGGCAAGCCCAATGGCATACCCATTCTTGGTGAGATGATGGCTTCCCGTTGGGCATTTGAGGCTTTTATGGTCACGCAATACCGTGACAACCCGTTTGAAAAGCAGTTTTTTGAATACGATCAGAAGGCGTCTCTCGCAGAGTACAAATCCCAATACCTTATCTCCGAACTTCGTACGGTGTTGTCGGACGTGGTCCGGCAGCCTTCGCATTGGCGTGATGTAAGGCACGAACCCACGGTAGCCAACCTTGACCTCCTCCAGAATGAAATTGCTTACGAATTGGGTAAAATCTCACCGTCCAGATTGCCGGAGCTGGAGAACTTACGGATCGGAAAATTTGATTCTGCGACGGCCGAAAAAATCAGGGCCATTCTCACAACCCTTAAAATGGTGTACGATAACCGGGCCGTGAAGGCAAAAAGCGTTAAGGACTCTTTGGTGGAAAGGATGACAGACACTGCCGAAAAGAAGTTGCAATTTCAACAGATGCACTTAAGGTATGAAAACGATGCGGTGGGTCAATGGGTGAAGAAGTCAGGCGAGAAAGAACGAGTGGTGAAGTACCAGGGCCATTTTGTCCAGAAGTTTTACCCCATCTTTTTCGAGGACCACCAGCCTGCCAACCCGCTTGACTTTCGTGCTACCTTCTATTCGCCGACGAAACAATTTCTGGGTCAAACTTTTGACACTTTGTACTTTAACCTTTGCGTCATTTGGAGTATGACCCTTGTAATGTATGGCATGCTTTACTTCGACTTGTTTAAGAGAATAGTCCACGGATTTGAAATGAGAAGAAAATACAGAAAGAGAATTATTGGATAAGACTAATGTATTAACCCAACTGAGATGAGACACATCATAGGCCTTGTACTCTTGATAACAACATTGTTGATGGGGTCGGCGTGCGGCCACAAATCCGAGCCTGCTCAAGATCAGGCATCCGAAGACGAATGGCCGGAGATGGACTCGTTTCACATGCTCATGGCTGAGGCTTTCCATCCTTACAAAGACTCTTCCAATCTGGAACCCGCAAAGAAACTGGCAGGAGAATTGTCGTTGGAAGCTGAAAATTGGCAAGGAGCACCATTGCCTCGAAAAGTTGATAACGACGTCGTGAAAGATTTACTGAAGTCCCTCAAGGCAGACAGTCAGCAGCTAGCAGAACTTATCAAGGCGGGAGCTACCGATCAAGAAATAGGTACT
The DNA here is from genome assembly GCA_025358885.1 of Cytophagales bacterium. Classification (GTDB taxonomy): domain Bacteria; phylum Bacteroidota; class Bacteroidia; order Cytophagales; family Cyclobacteriaceae; genus ELB16-189. The sequence continues at coordinate 20,536 of JANYHW010000242.1, forward strand.
TCACTTACTGCTGTCCATGATCAATTCCATAAGATTACTGAAGCGTGGCATGGTGAAGGAGAAAAGCACGAACACTAATTATTAAGGTTCAGCACTATTGATGAATGCCGTATATGTTAAAGGTCGCCTTCGGACGCGAGCTGGGTTTTGGGTATTCTGCCGATTTCAGCGACATTATTTAAGCCCATGCCAACAATTACCATGACGCACAGGCGATTTTCTTTTGAGCTGAATCCCTTATATTTCACAGTACAAGACGTTATCCATGAAAGAAGACTACGTTTCCGTTACTGATAAGAAAAACCTTTGGTTCGTCATTGCCGCCTCTTCGGTCGGTACCTTAATTGAATGGTATGACTTCTATATTTTTGGAAGCCTCGCGGCCATCCTGTCGGTGCAATTCTTTCCCCAGACGAATCCCACCACCGCATTTCTCTCTACGCTGGCCACATTTGCGGTTGGTTTCGTAGTCAGGCCTTTTGGCGCAATTGTATTCGGCAGGTTGGGCGATAAGGTAGGGCGGAAGTATACTTTTCTCGTTACCCTCATTCTAATGGGTGGTTCAACCTTCTTGATCGGCCTCGTTCCCGGATATAAAACGATCGGTGTTGCCGCTCCGATCATTGTTTTGTTATTGAGAACAGTTCAGGGACTTGCCCTGGGTGGCGAATACGGAGGTGCTGCGACGTATGTTGCGGAGCATGCTCCACCAGGTAACCGGGGCTATTATACAAGCTTTATTCAAACCACCGCCACCCTCGGCCTGTTTGTTTCATTGGGTGTAATCCTCGCCGTCCGACAATCTATTGGCGTGGAGGAATTCGCTGACTGGGGATGGCGAATACCATTTTTGTTGTCCGCCATTCTGGTGGGAATATCTGTGTACATAAGATTAAAGATGAAAGAATCTCCGCTGTTCGCCAAGATAAAGGCTGAGGGCAAGATTTCGGCCAATCCCATACTCGAGAGTTTTGGCAAAAAGGAAAACCTTAAGCTGGTCCTGCTTGCGCTTTTTGGCGCGACGGCTGGGCAAGGCGTTGTCTGGTACACGGGTCAGTTTTATGCCTTGACCTTTATTCAACGAACATGCCAGCTGGAGTTTGTGCAATCCTACTCGATCATTGCTGTTGCACTGGTTTTGGGAACACCTCTTTTCATTTTCTTCGGTAAACTCTCAGACACCGTCGGGCGCAAATACATTATGATGATCGGTTTATTAGCCGCCGTACTCTTCTATCGACCGATTTACCAGCAAATGTTTAACCTGAGTGATCTATCTGCCAAGGTTGAAATTCCTGAAGCAAAAAATATCACCCGCTCGACATCACCGGGCCCGAAACCGGACGTAACCATTGTTACACTGCATGGGTTTGCCGATGGGACTCAGCTTATTGAAACCGTTAAGGAAACAGCCGATGCCACTGTTGTTGTACCCAAGCGGGAAGTGAAACTTTCACAACGGGATTTTTGGGTTATGGTCATGCTTGTATTGATACAAGTCATTTTTGTCACGATGGCGTACGGACCCATCGCAGCATTTCTTGTGGAGTTATTTCCTACACGGATCCGATACACATCTATGTCCTTGCCTTACCATATTGGAAACGGAATTTTTGGCGGACTTACTCCATTGCTTGCGGTGTCACTTTTTGAACTCAGCAAGACTTCATCCAACCCCGCTGGCGATCCGCTTGCCGGGCTATGGTGGCCCATCGGTGTGGCGACAATCTGCTTTGTGACTGGTATGATTTTCCTGAAGAACAAACCCACGCTCACCGTGGATTGATCCGCATGGCCAAAAAGAAATCACAATGGGTCACGATAGGGAAGCGCAAGATAGAATTGTCCAACCTGGACAAGGTCCTGTTTCCTGAAGATGGTATTCTGAAGGCAGAGATCATTGAGTACTACCTGAAGATCGCCCCGACGCTTCTCAACCACGTCAAGGGCCGGGCCTTGACACTGATTCGTTTTCCGGATGGCATCCATGGTGAGATGTTCTATCAGAAGAATCGTCCTGAGTGGGCACCCGACTGGATTGAATTCACGAAACTGGGGAAGGAAGAGAAAAAAGACTACATCATTGCCACAGAGCCAGCGACATTGGTCTGGCTGGCGAACCTGGCTTCCCTGGAATTGCATCAACTTCATAGCCGGAAACCTAACTTTGAATGCCCTGACTACATGGTATTCGATCTTGATCCACCGGAAGGGTTCGACTTCAGGAAGGTGGTCCCCATCGCTGAGCAACTAAAGGAATTTATTGAATCATTTGGTTACACGGCATTCGCGAAAACAACAGGAGGGAAAGGAATCCATATCTGCTGTCCGCTGGAGCCCAAATGGGATTTTCACACCGTCTTCGAAGCGGCACAATTGATTGCTCAGCCTTTTGTTGACCGTCACCCGACCGAAACCACTCTTCATATCAAGAAGGAGGCGCGAAAGGGACGAGTGCTTATTGATATTTATCGAATCCGAACGGGACAGAGTATCGTATCTCCATACAGCTTAAGAGGGCGTGTAGGTGCTCCCGTGTCAATGCCATTGACGTGGGATGAGCTTCATTCCCTTAAGAGCCCACTGGAACACAATATACGCACAGCCCTGGATAAAGTATTGCAGGATGGTGATGCATGGGAAGGAATTGGAGCCTTTGCCACGGAATTGCATACCCATAGAAGAAAGGTGGTTGCTCAGGCCCTCCCTCCGAATAAAAAAAGAAAAACACCGGAGCAGTTGGAGAGCTATGAGAAGAAGCGAGACTTCAAAAAAACTTCTGAACCCGAAGCGAGGGTAATTGAGGGGGGAGGAAGCAATTTTGTTGTTCACCGGCATCATGCATCGAACCTTCATTACGACTTGCGACTCGAACAAGAGGGCGTCTTGAAATCCTGGGCGGTGCCGCGGGGATTACCGCCGCATCCGGGTGTAAAGCGATTGGCCGTGCAGACAGAAGACCACCCCATGAAGTATCTCACTTTTAATGGGAAGATACCCAAAGGACAATATGGCGGCGGGGATATGTGGATCTATGCTTTGGGAAAATACCAGGTCACCAAAGAAAAAAAGGACGGTTTTTACTTTCGTCTAAACAGCAAAGAGGTAAATGGAGAGTATCGGATCTATAAAATCAAGGAAAAGGAATGGCTCTTTGAGCGTGTGGATACACCACAAGTCAATTTTCTGTCCGATATCATCGAGCCCATGTTATCCGATAGCGCAGAGAAAGTTCCTGGGGGTACGGACTTTGTGTATGAAGTTAAGTGGGACGGGATCCGGGCCATGATTTCCCTCGAGGATGGGCAGGTCAGGATCAGGAGCCGCAACAACAACGACATTACGAAGCAGTTTCCTGAACTCCATGTTGTCGACAAGGCGTTCAGAGCCAACTGCGGATTGTTTGATGCTGAAATTGTTTGCCTTGACAAGACCGGCAGGCCGGATTTTAAGAAAGTGATACACCGTTTGATGGGGACTGGCGATGGCAACATTGAGAAGATGAGCAAATCCAGTCCCGTCTGCTGTTATCTCTTTGATTGCCTGTACCTGGATGGAAGGCCCCTGGTCAATGAACCTTTGCTTAAACGAAAGGAATGGCTTGCCGATGCCATTCGTCCCTACACGCCGTACCGGGTAAGTGAATGGATGGAAGATGGTGATTCGCTGTTTGAAGCCGCCCGAGAGCACTCCCTGGAAGGAATTATGGCAAAGCGAAAAGATGGAAAGTACTTTCCGGGACGTCGCAGCGACGTCTGGTTGAAAATCAAGGTCAGGCAAACGGCAGAATGCTATATCGTCGGATATACTCCCGGCAAAGGAAATCGTGACATGACTTTCGGAGCCCTGCAGATCGCGGAAAAAAAGGATGGTGTCCTTTTCTACCGGGGCAAGGTAGGCAGTGGCTTCGACGACAACATGATGAAGGAGATGATCAAAGAGTTGAAAAAGCAGAAGAAGTTGAGCAAGGTACCGGGAATGAAAGGAGGTAAAGTCGTCGACGAAAAAATTACGGAATGGATTGAGCCCTCCATGTTATCCGAGATTAGCTATGCCTCACTCACCAGAGATCAGATGTACCGTGAGCCCGTGTTTCTCCGAAGGCGGCCGGATCTACAGTAATTGAAATGCAAAAGTAAGCACAAAGCCTATTGTGTCACTGTGCCGCTTGTACCAAAGAACTTACCGCCATTGATGTATGGCGAATCTGCGGTAATATGGTAGTGATAAATACCATTCGGATAATCTTCTGTTGAGGCGGTATGCCCATGATATGTATCTAAATCCGTACTCGTCAAGGTCTTGCCGTTTTCTGTTGGTCCATACACCGGAAAGCCGTCCAGCAGGTACCCGATTAATGAACTCTTGCTGCTGGTGGCCGTGATGTATAGCGGTTCGACATGATAATGGTACTGTCCTGTTTGCTGAGGATGACCATTGTATTGATCAAATGAATTTATTTCTCCGGCCAACGGTTGATTGGGCCCTGCATATTGGTTGAAGAGTGGAACGCCGTTGAGGGAGATACCCATTGGACCCAACGAAGTAGCAGTCTTGGCAATAGACTCCTTTGGATTGAGGGGAATCTTGAACGTAAGGCTTTGCGAGATGATGGAATTGGGATTGATGACAAAATTTGCGTTGGTACCATTGTAAGCTTCATATCGGCTATCCGTTTTGCTGAAGTATGGGCTCTTATGGTTCGGGATGGCTGTGCTTTTGAGGACAATGAAATCGCCATCCACGTATACCGTCACGGCAGATGAAAATTTGTTCTTGAAAACATCTGGTAAGGTCGTATTTGTAGTTGAAGATGCTGGTGAGGGATCACTCTTCGAACAGGATAATACCACACCGAGAATGAATACGAATAGCAGAATCAATTTTTTCATGGCTGATTTTTAGTTGCTGAGTAAATTCCTTGTTCATCCTTCAGGGAATAGCATAGCCGAGCATTGGTCAGGCCGTATTTTTTTCCATGACGAATAACAAAGTTGATGTATGTTCTTCCGTTTTCACGCCATCCCATGGCGCGAATTTCCTGACCAGCCTGGTATTCGAATTCATGCAGGCGCTTTCCGTCGGAATACCATTCTTTAAAAAGTCCATCGTACATTCCCTTAGAAAAAGAATAAGAAAACCTTGGATTTCCATTTGGCCACCATCCCTGATGTGTCCCTTCCTTTTCGCCGTGATGGTAGAAACGCATCGATTCCAGTTTCCCATCCGGATACCAGCTTGTCACAGAGCCGCAGAGTTGTCCGTTTTCGTAATTTGATTCACTTTTAATGTTACCGCTTTCGAAAAGCTCCGTGACCACCGCGCTCAATAGTTTGTTGTCATACAATGTGAATTTTCCCTTCTCTTGCAGAAGTGGGTCACCATGATAAATCGTGAGCTTTGACTCCCCGGCTGGATTCGAACAATCCATTAATATGATCAGCGATAGAGGCAGGGAAAATCTAGGAATTCTCATTCGGTAGCTCTCGTTTCAGGATCCTGATGTCTTCTACCATTCTTTCGACCTCTGAGGGGTTTGTTCCATTGTACACACCACGAATTCTCCGGTGATGGTCAAGCAGAATAAAGTTTTCGGTGTGCAGAAACTCGTTTTCACCTTTCTTCAATCCTGCTTCTTCATCGGCGAAATATCCCTGGCGAGCGATGGAATAGATTTCTTTTCTGTCTCCGGTCAACAAATGCCACTGGCTGCTGTTGATGTGGTTCCTGGTAGCATATTCTTTTAGCCTGGTAATATTGTCGTAATCCGGAGTCACCGAATGAGAGAGCAGGAGGATGGACGGATCATTCGTGAATTTCTCCTGTACCTGCAGCATGTTTTTTGTGAGCCTGGGACAAATGCCGGGACAGACTGTGAAGAAGAAGTCAGCTACTACGATTTTACCTGAAAGAGATTGTTCCGTTATGGTGTCACCTTCCTGGTCAAGGAAGGAAAATGCGGGAACCGTATGTATGGCCTGGTAGGAAGACTTGTCGGAGGGAATCCATTCAGGAGTGAAGTCAGCTGAATTGAAAAACGGGAGTGAATCAGATTCGCGGACTGAGCATGAGACAAGAAGCACAAACTGCCCAACACAATGAAGCCACTTCATGATACGAATTAACATCAATGGCAGATCTTTTGTTTGAGCTTTTGGTCTACAGAAACGCCCAATTTCTCTGCGGTCTTCAGGTCAGCGCAGGCGTCGGCAGATTGTCCTCCATTTTGGTGCGCGATGGCGCGGTTGTAGAAGGCAATCTTGTAGTCCGGCAATAAAGTAATGGCAACAGAGTAATCGTCAACAGCATCTTGCCAATGGGTTTGCCTGGATTTAATATTTCCATGACTGAGCCAGGCTTTTTCATTCTTTGCGTTTATTTCAATGGCTTTGGAGAAGTCAGCCATCGCACCGGGCAGGTCATTCATTTTTTCTTTGACGAGTCCACGATTGATATAGTTTTCTTCATCCTTTGGTTCAAGACGCACCACCTCGTCGTAGTCTTCCAACGCACCCTTCAAATCATTTTTCTGCAATCGTTGATATGCCCTTTCAGCACGAGGGTAGGGTAGGTTCTTATTCTTTTCAATGGCCTCGCTCAGCAATTTTTCTGTGATGCTATTTTCACCGGCCGGAGGCTTAAGTGTTGCGAGGTTATGTAGTGCCAGGCTATTCTCCGGGTCAATTTTGAGTGCCTGCTGAAAATCTGCTCTTGCTCCTTCAACGTCTTCCGGAGCTTTTGCCATTCCGCGATTGATCCAATAGCTCGAATTATCTGGAGCAACCTTGATGGCAGAATCCAACCATGCGATGGCTTTGTCATATCGCCTCAACTTGGTTTCTATCAGTCCTAGATAATTGTAGATATGATCTTTTCCTGTTCCCTGGGTTGTAAAGATCTTTGCATTGGAGTCATTATATTTCTCCTGACTATAGTACACCGTATTGGTTTCTCCAGCCGGCATGGTTAGCAGATTGAGGAAATCCTGCCGGGCAGGAAGGTGCTGGCCGGATTCAAACCTGAGCACTGCACGGCTGAAGAGAGCTTCTGCATCTTTTGGTTTCAAATCGATGTATACATTGTAGTCGGTGAGGGCCTGGGCGGTATGACCGAGATGTTCCCTAGTAATGCCCCGCAACCTATAGGCCTCTGCGTAATAGGGGTCAAGACGCAGGCATTCCGTAAAATGTGCTTGGGCGCTCACATATTCCTTTTTTGCCAAAGATTGCTCACCTTTTTCGAAATAGTAAGTAGGAGTTTTCTTCTCCTGACAGAGGCCTGCGACCGAGATCAGGAGGAAAAGCACCAGCAGGCAGCAATATTTTCTCATAGCTCCCACAATCATTAGTTAAAAATGGTATGAAAACTACAGAAAAATCAACTTTGTTTTAGCCTGCGCCCAAAGTATATCCTCGATCGGTAACCCTTTGCATTGATGAATAATTCTGCGATCTTGGTTAGCAAATCCAGACATATGAAAAATGATCGCCGCAGTTTTATCAAGTCATCTTCATTCGCCCTTGCAGGACTTGGTGTTAGCAGCATACTTCCCTGGGAATCCTATGCCGAATCGAAGAAAAAGATTGGGGCCAATGGCAAAATCAATATTGGTGTTATTGGAATCAATGGGATGGGTTGGGCTGACCTCAGCTCAATGATGAAAATTCCGGAGACCCAGGTCATTGCTCTTTGTGACGTTGATGAGAACGTACTCAACGGGCGAAAAGCTGAACTTGCCAAGAATGGTATAACGACCACCACCTACGTGGACTATCGGAAAATGTTGGAGAACAAAGATATCGATGTAGTCATTGTGGGAACTCCCGATCACTGGCATTGCTTGCAGATGGTAGAGGCCTGCGCCGCTGGTAAGGACGTATATGTGGAGAAGCCCGTCGGCAATTCCATTCAGGAATGTAACGCAATGGTGGCTGCCCAGCAGAAGTATAACAAGGCCGTACAGACCGGACAGTGGCAACGCAGTGTCACCCACTTCTCTGATGCAATGAATTTTTTAAGATCCGGCAAATTGGGCAAGATCCGGACTGTGAAAGCCTGGGCCTACCAGGGGTGGATGACCAACATTGAAAACAAACCAGACAGTGCGGCACCGGCAGGTGTTCATTATGACCTTTGGCTCGGGCCGGCCACCATGAGACCCTTCAATCCAAATCGTTTTCATTTTAACTTCCGGTGGTTCTGGGATTATGCCGGGGGTTTGATGACAGATTGGGGAGTACATTGTATTGATTACGCTTTGCTGGGGATGGATTCGAAGTTCCCGAAATCGGCAGTGGCCCTCGGCGGGAAATATGCCTATCCGGATGGGGCGCATGAGACACCCGACACCCTGGCGGTGGTTTATGATTTTGGTGATTACAACATGATCTGGGAACATGCCCAGAGTATCAATAACGGACCTTATGGTCGCGACCATGGGATCAGCTACATAGGCAACAACGGGACCCTGGTGCTTGATAGGGGCGGATGGGAAGTGATTCCTGATTCAAAGAGAATGGAGGCAGTACCCTTGCAACCAGTGAAGGGAAATGGTCTGGACGTGCACACGCGAAATTTCATAGATGTTGTCAAGTCAAGAAAAATGAGCGATCTGCGCTGTTCAATACAAGAGGGGGCGCACACGGCCACCGTTTGCCAGATGGGCAACATCAGCTACAAGACCGGTGACAAAGTAACCTGGGATCCGGCCAAAGGAAAGTTCAATGAAGAAAAAGCAAATGTGCTGATCACTGCGAAGTACAATAACGGCTTTCAGGTACCTAAAAGTTAATGGCTATGAAGATCGCAAATGGTATACAGTTCTTGCATTGATCTTCGCTGTATGGTTTGCGTTGACCAGTTGGTTGTGGGCGTGGGTACTCAATTTGTTTATCTCTTTTCCGTTCGGCATTGCGGCCCTCTTTATGTATATGGCTGGGCGGAAACAAGATCCCGAAAGCAAATTGAATAGGATTGTCCTGATCCTTCTCATCCTGGGGTTGTCCTCATCCAACATTACCGTGTTTATATTCAAATAAGGTGGAAAGATCACGAATGCGTTAAGTCTTTCTCCGGTTGTAGTTCGGAATACCGGCAAATGGGGATCAACCGAACCATGGAGATACCACAAAATTCTTGATACAGAGAATGGGTAATAGGTCCCTATGTAGGACCTTTTTTTGACTCCGCTTCGACTTCTTTTAGATAGCAACCTGCAGAATGTGCTTAGATATGAATTAGTCAATTCTGCTTATCTAACACTAAAAATTCTGCGAATTAGACTGAAACCTTACATTGGAATGATCTGGGGCCCGTTACCAACTTCTTGGGCGCTTCCTTTTTGAACATTTGTGGTATAAACGAATGCAACCAACAAGGAGATGAAATCGACAATTGGTATTCTTGCGCTATGGGGGATTGTATCCCTGAGCGTTAATGCCGGCGACGAACCCAAGGTCAAAGTCATTTCCGTAATCGACGGAAATACCATCGAAATACTTGATAACAATGGCGACCACTACAAGATACTATTGTATGGAATAGACAGTCCAGATTCAGGACAACACTTTGCAAAAGAGGCCAAGGCGTTGTTGGCACAATTGGTACTGGAGAAGAGCGTTACCCTTGTAATGCACGGCAAGGACAGATATGGTGTAAGGATTGGAGAAATTCAGGCCGATGGAACCGCGGATCCGAAATATGAATTGGTGCGGACCGGACTTGCCTGGACGACCGAACAAGACGAAAAGCTGGAGATGGTGAAACAACATGCCCGTTCTCAAGGACTGGGTCTATGGGTTGATGAAAACCCCTTGCCACCATGGATGTGGCGCCGACAACAGTCGATGCTGAAGTCCAAGTCAAGTTAGGCTCTCTTTCCCCTTACCATCCAGTGCAATGCCAAAGCAGGTGCAAGGAAAATGAATATCAGCACGATCCGGATATTCATGAAGAAAGCAAATAGCAACTTGCCAAATTCATTCTCATCCACCGCTAAGTAGCGTTCCGACAATTGCACACCGAATTTCCAAAGCACAAGGGTAAGCACTCCAAACAGGATTGCAAACAGTACGCCAATGATGAAGCTTCTGAAAAGGAAGTTCCTAAAAAAGAGAATTCGTTCGGTTTCCATGGCACTGTGGTTAGTTCATATTAAAGATACGTCTTTGGAATTCTTCTAGTTTCCAAATACCACTTTTAGAGTAGCCCCTTCCATTCGTCGGTCAAAACTGCTGATTTACCGAATTATGATCCTTTACTTAACGGAATTCTGGTTACCATTGGCCCGCCTAACCCAGCATGAAGATTGCCCTTCTGATTATTATTGCTTTATGTTGGTGCGTACCATCTGCCCATTGCCAGGTCGGGCGCGAGTATGGCGATGGATCGACACCCCGTTTCGTTACTCACTTGCCGAGGGCCTACATGGCGATGACTTATACCCCAACAGGAAAATCTACACACACAATCTTCAACCGGATCATTTGTTTCAAGCGCGGATGCAGGAAGATCATCGCACGAATGAAAAGAACGAGGAGCATAAGTTTTGAGGAGTTCACAAGACAGATCAGGAAGAATGCCAAAAAAGGAGCTTACGATAGCTATAAGAGGCCCCGCCCCATCATTAAGGACACGACACAACTCAAAAAAGTACAGCCCCAGCAAATTGCCAAGGGTGAAACAGTAGAGCAGGTGGCACCACCCTTGCTGAAACGAGACAGTTTGGTCATCCTGAATGAAGTGTTATTCGAAACCAACAGTTTCAAGCTCAACACCGAACATCTTCCGACGTTGGATTCTATGACATCTTTTCTGGCAGCGCACTCAACACTCGATGTCAAAATCTCAGGCCATACCGACAACATAGGAGGAGAGGGACACAACCTGAAATTATCCACCCAACGTGCCGAGGTCGTTGCTGCATATTTAATAAATAAGGGAGTACCCTGGCAACGCGTGTCATTTGAAGGATTCGGGAGTGCCCAACCCATCATGAGTAACGATAGTGAAGAGGGAAGAAGAAAGAACAGACGTGTTGAGATATTAATTCATGAGAGAAGGTGAGGATCGCAAAACCGCAGGCATTTACAAAGATCCCAAGGACTGACAATATTCGAATAGTTTCACAAGGTCCTCTTCCTTCTTGAAACTCGTCTTGTTTTGCTTCATAAAGGCCTTGATCTTCTCTTCCTTGCCGGGGAACATCAAGAGAATTGACGTCTTATCGAGTGGTGTGATGGTGCCATTGCTATTGATGAGTACATACTTGAGAAACCGTTCAAATGTTTGTTCCTGGCCTGGACCCGCGGTGGCAATGGAGGTTGTGCGGATTTTGGTTGTCCCATAACCAATGTTGGTGGGCACATAGTGGATGATTTCAACATGCGATGCAAGTTTGCCCACCGTGTCTGTAGCCAGGATCTTAAAAAATCCCTGTTGGGCATTATGGTAGTACGCGTCTTTCCCAAGGTATAAGTATTTTATGGTGACGTCCTCCTTGACTACCATGGTGTCTTTCTTCTCGTTGAGGAATGTCACCTTGCGGGTAAGGAGATCGTAATTAAACTTGTACACATTTGACTTAACACCAAGCTGAAAGGCCAGGTAGCCTTCCTTATAATCCTTGTTCAGGAATCGGTAGCTAAAAGGAAGCGCCTCCAGGGGATCTTCTCCCGAGCGGACAATGCGGGAGTCAGGCCGGATTTGAGAAAATGATACTGTATGGCAGAGGAGGATAAGGCCAAAAAGGTGAAACTTGGAAACAGTCATAGGGTTAAGATGTGAATTTGCGATTTTAGTCACGTGAATTTACGCTTTATCGCATTGGCGGGAAAGTGCCCGTGATTTGGAGTGAACTGAGGGAAGTTTCGGAAACCAAGTGCTTATTATTTGGTCTCTTTTACTGGATTTAGTTCGATGTCTGGAACAGAAAATTAGGAGAATAATTTTGTTGAGAGCGACCTTACCTATGAAAAAAATTTTGTGATACCTTGAATATGAGTCTTTGACTAATTCTGCTTTTCATCAAATACGCACCGAATATAAAGAGGGAAGTTATCATTGGTTGACACCAGATAGGCCCCACCACCAATGATCAGCTCTTTGTATCCGTTTGCATTTGAATAAGCCATTTCGGCCTGGCTGGTGAAGTCGATGGTTTGACCGTAGTCAGGGAATTTTAGCTTGGCAGATTTTAGTTTATTTGTTGAAATATCCACAGAAAGTTGCGCTTCATAGGATATTGTTTCAACCCAATTTAAGTCATTGGCTTTAAGGGTACCCATCCTCTTGAGCGTGCACTTGACAGTAGCGGTTATAACGGTGCCTACCGTGACATAGGTCCTAGCGCATTCGGTGGGGACGATTCCTGTGGCATTGTCGGTTGAGTAATAATGGTAGGTGTCCTGGGCCGTAGTATTGGGCTTCAGCACCATCCATGTATTGAAGTAGTACGTGCCTGCACTTGCCGGCACACTGCTGGCGCCAAACTTCGTACTTAGCTCGAATTCATCAAACGGAAGTCTTTGCAACGCAGGCTGTGCATCGTTGCTTGATTTTGAGCAACCGACAGCAATTGAAATGATCGCGATTGAAGCCAGTATACATCGCATGTGGATAAATGTACCAAAATCACTTGCAAATAGAAACTCAGGGCAGGAGGTACTTCCGTTATTGACGTTCAAGTGAAAGTATCAGACCTTTTGGATGGATTTCGGGTGGTGATTGCAGGAGTATTTTCATGCTGCTGGCTTGCAGGATAGTGAAAGGGTATTGCATTTGTGCCCCTGTGGAATCCTCCGAAATTACATACAATTTGATGGTGCGGTCATACGGGCTTTCTTCCTGCGTATTGGTAAAATAGTAACCTTGCTTCTGTGGAGAAACCGGTCTAAGTTTGCAAATGACACTGGGGATTCACCCGGCAGAGCAACCTCTTTTCTATATAGCCTGCAGCCAGCCTTCTCTATAGGTTTATCTTCCGACACAGGACAATTCTGAAATGGCCAAGGATGACTCCAAGCATCATTATGAAGATGACTTTGACAGTACCCGCTTAAGTAAAAAAGGGTATTTGCTCGTTACCTCATGCAAGATTCACTCGCTAGATCCAGGAAAGAATTAACTGAAGCAGAATCACTTTTGGACATTAGTGGGCATATTCTTAGTTTGCAATGTAAGTGGTTGGATTGAGTACACACTGAAGATTTCGCTACCGGGTGATCACGTTTTTTACACAAGGGCGTTTTGAACTTAAATTGAATGATTACCAATGAATAAGCGTGGTCAGTGGCCATTTCTACTTTCCTATTTATAATGTCTGATAATCAGACCTACGAGTTTTACCTATTCATTTTCGCTTATGGCATAATTTTTTAGATCGTGTCTGTACACTTTTTGTAAAGCGGCGAATCAAAACATCATGCGCTCACGAAGAAAATTCCTGGCTACTTTTCTTAATGATATTTCAAATGACCTTGCGCTTGCCGAAGGACTAGAA
>JANYHW010000001.1 GCA_025358885.1 Cytophagales bacterium
TGGCCTTCCAGTCCCAAATCGCGGATATCTTCTCCAACCTGTTTGCGCCTAAGGAAATCAATCAATTGCTTTCCAAAAGTGATGGTGATCAACAAAGACAATACTGCCGCCGCCCCGGCGCGGAACGAGATGTATTGAAAAACCCCCGCCCCTATCAGGTCAAATTTTTTGTCGAGATATGTGAACAAATAATACAGCATCAAATTTTCAAAATCAGTTGGCGAACATCTTCAACATTCTCATCACCACTTCCCGGTCATCAAAGGGGTTCTTCACTCCTTTGATCTCCTGATACGTCTCATGACCCTTTCCCGCCACAAGGATTATATCTTTCTCTTTTGCCATCATGCATGCCGTCTTTATTGCCTCTTCCCGGTCGAGCATCACCAGCGTTTTTTTCGCTTCCGTTGGGCCGACTCCTTTCTGCATCTCCTTGATTATTTCCATCGGTTCCTCATCGCGTGGATTGTCGGAAGTAAAAATCACCTTGTCGGAATATTTACATGCAATCGCTGCCATCAGTGGTCGTTTGGATTTATCGCGGTTTCCACCGCAACCGAAAATGGAAATCACCTGCTCCTGACCTGACCTGAAGTGCGAAATGGTCTCCAGCACATTCTTGAGTGCGTCAGGTGTGTGTGCGTAGTCAACGATCGCAGTGAATTTTCCTCCCGGCAACACCAGCTCAAACCGGCCCACAGCTCCCGTCATGGAAGAGAGTTTGAGCAGAACACCTTCAGCATTTTCACCCAACAATACCGCTGCACCGTATACCGCCAAAAGGTTGTAGGCATTGAAGTCGCCGATAAGCTTAAACCAGACCGTACGGTTCTCAATTTCAAGTTCGAGGCCTTCAATGGAGTTGGTAAGAATCTTGGCCTTGAAATCAGCCATTTTTTGCAGGGCATAGGTTTGCTTCCTGGCCTTGCAATTCTGTAGCATGATCATTCCTCTTTTGTCATCGATGTTAACCAGGGCAAACGCATCGGGGGTTAGTAAATCAAAAAAGATCTTTTTCGCCCGGATATAACTCTCAAAAGTCCGGTGATAATCCAGGTGATCGTGGGTGATGTTCGTGAACAATCCGCCGGTGAAATGCAATCCGTCAATCCTTCCCTGGTCGGCGGCGTGCGAACTCACCTCCATGAAGCAATGCGTGCAACCTGCCTCAATCATTTTCACCAGCAATTCATTGATTTGAATCGGATCCGGTGTCGTGTGCGTGGTCGAGAGGACATTGTCTACTATCCTGTTCTCTACCGTTGACAGCAGGCCACAACGGTGTCCCAGGCCTCCAAATAATTTGTACAGGAGCGTAGCCACGGTTGTTTTGCCGTTGGTACCGGTCACCCCGACAAGTTTTAGTTTCTTCGATGGGTTTCCATAAAAGTTTCCACAAATAATTCCCAATGACCTGGCGCTGTTCTTGACTGTAACGTAGGTGATCCGCTCATCAATGTTTTCAGGAAGCACTTCACAAACAATGGCAGTAGCTCCGGCTGTGATGGCCTTCTCAATAAAGGCATGTCCATCAGACTGGGTCCCCTTGCTGGCCACAAACAGGAATCCGGGGGATACTTTCCGTGAATCGAAGGACACACCGGCCATTTCCTGATTCATGTCACCTGAAGTAGAGGTAATTCGAACATTGTATAATATGTCTCTCAATTCGCTCATGAACTCAGTCGGATGTGGATACGGGATCCCTTTGAAATTCTCACCCCGGGAGAAAGTGATTGCTCCGACACGCGGCCTTTGCCCTCATGCACCACCCGGAGCCCTGTCTTTTCGAGCAGGTAAATCGCATCGCGCAACGTCATTCCCTGGACATCCGGTACGTGATCCTTGATCACCGCATTTTTTCGCCACGTGACGGCGTTGCCATTTTTAACAGCCCTGATCCATTCTTCTTCTGTAGAGGAGTGATTCGAAACGCCCAGTTCATTACAAAGCATGGTAAGTTCTGATTGCTTTCCAGCGCGAATGGTTGGAAAGACGCCTTCCTCGAGTGCAGGTTTCTTTTCCATAGCGAGGTGCAATTGAAGATCACGGGAATAGATATTATCCGCTATCTCTTTAAAGACAGGCCCTGCTACGCTGTTTCCATATTGGTAGATTCCTTTGGGATTCCGTATGAGGACAATGGCGGTGTACTTTGGCGCATGGGCAGGAAAATACCCTACAAACGAAGTGATGTATTTCTTTTCATAGTGACCATCCTTAAGGATTTGGGCAGTTCCAGTTTTCCCCGCTATGCGGTAATATGAGTTCTTCAGGTTTTTTGCAGTGCCATGATCCACAACACCATCCAAAAGGAGCTTAAGCTGGTTCAGGGTCTTCTTCGAACAGATTTTTGGATTGAGCGTCTCAGTGTCAAACTCTGTGATTGTTTCATCTGCCTGACGCACGGAAGTGACAAACATCGGCTTGATCATCTTCCCGTCATTGGCCACAGCATTATACAATGCAAGCGTGTGCAATGGCGAAATTTCTATTCCGTAGCCATAGGCCATCCAGGGCAATGTGATACCACTCCAGTTCTTATCTTTTGGTCGGGAAAATTTGGGGTATGCTTCGCCTGTAATTTGAAGCCCAAGGGGTTTCGAGAGATTTAGTTCGTCAACATGTTCCAGAAACTTGGAAGGCTTGGTTCCAAAGTGCTTATCCAGCAGCTTGGCCATGGCAATGTTGGAAGACCGTTCAAAAGCATCCTGGATGGTAATTCGTCCATACCCTCCTTCTTCATGGTCCCGCACCTTCTTATTATAGAATGTATACTCTCCATGGCCGGTGTTAATGCTGTCCGACAATTCAATGTTAGTGTCCTCCAGCAAGGCCATCATCGTCACGAGTTTAAATGTTGAACCTGGTTCGATGGAACCTCCGACAGCATGGTTGAACTCCTCATGATAGCCTCCGTGACCATCGCTGCTTAGATTGGAGATGGCTTTTATGTATCCTGTTTTTACCTCCATCACGATCACGGTGCCGAGATCTGCGTTGTGCTGCTGCATGGCACGGTATAGCGATGTCTCAGCGACATCCTGAAGGTTGATATCCAAGGTGGTTTGGATATCCAATCCGTCAATGGCTTTGATGTTGTTCGCGTCGAATACAGGCTTCCAGGTGTCGCCCGCAATTTTTTGAAATAATGCTTCACCATCCTGCCCACCCAGCGCTTTCTCAAAACTGTATTCGAGGCCCACACCCTTTCCATTTTCATTTACAAATCCGATCGTCCGGCGGCTTAGATTGCTAAACGGCCTGTACCTAACATCCATTTTTTCGAAAATCACTCCTCCACGAAGCCTGCCATCCCGGAAAATCGGCCAGTCAGACATTTCCTTTTTTGTTTGATAGTTGATTTGTTTCCGGTTGAGGGTCAGGTACTGCTTGCTTGTTTCGCGTGCATCGCGGATCATTCGCTTATAGTCTGTTGCAGAGCGATCCTTATAATACCGGGATAGCAAGAAGGCCAGTGAATCAATTCCATCGTTGAACACTTCGTTCCTGGCCAGGGTGGGGTCCATCGCAACCTTGTAAAATGGCAAGGAAGTCGCCAATAGACTGCCGTTATCAGAGTAAATGTTTCCCCGGGTAGCCTTTATTTTCTTATAGTCAAAGGAAATTTCGTTTCCCATGCGGATCCATTTCTCTCCCTCTGCAATCTGTATATGCCCGATTTTGGCTGCCACACAGACGGCAAAAACCACGATGGCAAGAAATGCCACGCGAACCCTTATCAATATGGACTTCTTAATATTCACCTTCTTCAATTACTACTTTGGTGGGAGGATTTAGACTTTCTTTCAAACCAATGGCCTTGACTTTTCTTGCGACTTCACTCTGCTTGCTGGAAAACATCAGATCGGATTTCAATGTGGTATAATCCGCCCGCAAGTCTTCCACCTCCGACTGCACCCTGTCAATCCTCCGAACGGTCTTCTCCGAATAATGCGTATTGCTGATGTAGAGCAAACCCACCAACAGCACAAACAAAATTTTCGGCAGGTACTGAACTGGAAAACCTTCCTCAAAATAAGATTCCAGCCTTAGCCGCCTCTCTATTCCAGAGAAGAAGCCCTTGCCGTCACCGGAATGTTGTCTTACACGCGCCTCGTTGCTGCGCTCCGGTCCTCCAATTCTGAATTTATTTTCACTCATAATCTTTCCGCTATCCTCAATTTCGCGCTCCGCGCCCGGTTGTTCTCCTTCACTTCTTCCCCGGAAGCCTCGATCGGCTTCCGGTTCACTGCCTGAAAAGGTTTGATCGGGGTTCCATAGAAATCTTTTTCCAGTTCCCCGAATACCTTCCCGGTATTGATATAATTCTTCACCATCCTGTCTTCAAGCGAATGGTAGCTCATCACCACCATCCTTCCGCCCTTTCGAATCACCTCGCCGCATTGCATTAGAAACAATTCCAACGCCTCCAGCTCTTCGTTCACTTCTATGCGGAGGGCTTGAAAGACCTGGGCATAGTACTTAAACTCTTTTCCCCTGGGGGCCATCCGCCGGAGGAGCTCGATCAGGTCATTGTTGCTTCCGAATTGCTTCTCCTTCCGGTGCTGCACCATGGCCAGGGCGAGGGTTTTGGCATTTTTCACTTCACCATACATACCCAGAATCTTGTGCAGCTCGGCCGCCGGATATTCGTTGAGCACTCTTGATGCGGTCAATGGAGATTTTTTATCCATTCGCATGTCGAGTGGCCCATCAAACCGTGTCGAAAAACCTCTTTCAGGTGAATCGATCTGGTGAGATGATATGCCGAGATCAGCAAGAATGCCATCCACTTGCATCACCCCATTCGCCTTCAGATACTGTTTCAGGTATTTGAAATTTGCCTGGCAAAATGTGAAAGAACGACTTTGAATATTTTCAGCCTGTTTCCGGGCGTCTTCATCTTGATCGAAAGCGATCAACCGACCATCGGTCAATTGCTCGAGGATTTTCAAGCTGTGCCCGCCGCCGCCGAATGTCACATCGACATAAATGCCATGCGGCTTAATGCGGAGTGCTTCGATACATTCAGTGAGCATGACGGGCTTGTGATACATTACGCCCGGGTCAATTACTCATTCAAATATTTCTCTGCCAGCTTTGACAACTCACCGGGGTCTTGGATCAGGTGCTTCTCATAGATCGACGGATTCCAGATTTCAACCTTGTTTCCTGTGCCTACCAGCATCGCCTGCTTATCGATCTGTGCATAGGTGAGCATGTTCTTGGGTATCAGAAACCGGCCGTTGCCGTCCAATTCCACCGTGACCACGCCCGACAAGAAGTTCCGCTGGAGTTTGCGGTACTCTTCGTTGAACTCATTAAGACCCGAAATTTTTGAGAAGACCTTTTTGAACTCCACCATAGGGTAAATGATGAGACATGGCTCAAAGCCGCGGCGGATAACCAATTCCTGGCTATCCCCTTCGGGAAGCTGGGATTTGATCCGCGCAGGCAGAACCAGTCTGCCTTTGGCATCAAGCTTACTCTCATACTCGCTGGTGAAGAAAGTCATAGACGTAGTGGTTGTCTTTTTCTCCTAAAGCAAACTTAATGAGAAAAATCACATTTTCAACCACTTTACCCCACTATTACCCACTTTTTCCTACAATTAGTCATTTTTCGCCAAGAATTAGGCAGTCAGAGCCGTATGAGCTACCTCTTGTGCTTATGCTATTACATGACCATGGGCTTCAAAAGTTGACTATGGGACCTGCAAATGCCGTTTATGGGAACACATGATCACAGAGAACTTGACATGGTAAGGGTTGGTACCTTCCATGATCTCTTATATATCAGATGCAGTTGAGTCAGGTGCAACTTTTCTCCCCACCTGTCACTCCTTAGTAAACAGACAAAGAAGATTTCAGCCGTGGGACTGAAACCTTTTGACTCATCCCCGGTACTCTCATAAGTCCTTAACTGCCTATATGCTTAAAAACTATTTAGTCGTCACGCTTCGAAACCTGCTCAAGAACAAAATCTACTCCTTCATCAATATTGCCGGACTCTCCATCGGCATTACCTGCAGCATACTCATCCTCCTCTGGGTATTCGATGAATTGTCGTACGATCGCTTTCATCCCAAGTCTGATCGTCTCTACCAGGTTTGGATCAATGCTTCATTTGATGGAAAAATTAACTCCTGGAACTCCTTGCCATTACCCGCCTATGAAGCATTGAAAACAGTAGACAGTAACATCAAGAGTACTGCCGTGACTGACTGGGGTGGAGATCACCTCCTTACCGTTGGCGACAAGCGATTAACAAAAAAGGGATTTTACGCCAGTGAGGAATTTCTTACCATGTTTGAGTTTCCACTTCTGAAGGGCAATGCAGCCCAAGTGCTGACGGAGCCTGGGGCCATCGTGATTACTGAATCTACAGGCAAGGCATTATTTGGTGATCTCGATCCAATCAACCAGATTATTCGTCTTGACAACAAAGACGAACTGAAAGTCACCGGTGTTCTCCGGGATGTACCAAAGAACTCTTCATTCCAATTTGATTGCCTCATTCCATGGAAACTAAATGAAACCAGGGATTGGGTAAAACGAAACATGACGGATTGGGATAACAATTCCTTCCAGATATATGCCGAGTTGAATGACGCATCCAAGCAGGTTGCTGTTGAAATGGCTATCCGGGAGGTCGTCATCAAGCATGGTAAGCCTGACTTTAAGCGCGAGCTTTTTCTGCATCCGCTCGAAAAATGGAGGCTCTATTCAAAATTTGAGGATGGTAAAATTGCTGGTGGCAATATTGAGTATGTAAAAATGTTTACCATCATTGCCATTTTTGTCCTGGTAATCGCCTGCATCAATTTCATGAACTTGGCCACGGCACGCTCGGAGCGTCGGGCGCGTGAAGTGGGCATCAGAAAGAGTGTCGGTTCAAAAAGGGTTGAAATCATCATGCAGTTCATTGGCGAATCCATGTTCATCGCCCTATTGGCATTCGCTTCCGCTGTACTCTTCACCGAATTGGCCCTGCCTTTTTACAACGACCTGGTTCAAAAAGAGTTGCGTATCGATTACCTCTACAGTCAATTCTGGATTTTCGCTTTAGCCCTAGTCCTTTTCACCGGAATCATCTCAGGAAGCTACCCGGCCTTCTACTTGTCATCATTTCAGCCGGTAAAAGTTTTGAAAGGCAAAGTGCAGGTGGGGAAAAGCGCCAGTACACCACGGAAAATTCTAGTTACCCTTCAGTTCGGCTTTTCGATATTACTGATCATTGGAACCATTGTCATCTACCAGCAAATCCAGTATATAAAAGCCCGCGACCTGGGATATCAGCAGGAAAATCTCATTACTGTCGACTACACGGAAGAGATTGCTAAAAACTACAAGGTCATTAAGGATGAGTTGCTCAATTCGGGTGTGGTGAATGGGGTGACAAGGTCGAATAGTCCGATTACTGAAATCTGGTCGAACAACTTCCTCGGATGGCCGGGTAAACCTGAAGAGAGAAAAGTAATTTTCTCCACCATTGCCTGTGAGTATGACTATCTAAAGACCATGGGGATTAATATTCTTGAGGGGAGGGATTTTTCTCAGGATTTCAAAAGTGATTCGTTGGCGATCATCATCAATAAAGCAGGCTTGGATCTTATGGATCTGAAAAATCCTATCGGTGAAAGGCTTGACCTCTGGGGGAAAAAGCGAGAACTCATCGGCGTGGTCGACAACGTACTCATGGGCGACCCCTCCAAACCTGTTAAACCCATGTTCATGATACTGGATCCGGGATGGATTAATGCGGTGACCATTAAGCTTGAGAAAACAAACGATCTGTCGGAAGCGGTTAAGAAGGTTGAAGGGGTCTTTAAGAAATACAATTCTGCCTACCCTTTTGAATACTCTTTTGCTGATGTGGAGTTTCAAAAAAAATTCACCTCCATCAGCATGATCAGCCGTTTAGCCAGCCTCTTCGCCACATTGGCCATCATTATTACCGGCTTGGGACTGTTTGGGCTGGCGGCCTTTACCGCCGAACAACGAAATAAGGAGATTGGTATTCGCAAAGTAATGGGTGCCTCCGTCAGCGGACTGGTGACGCTCATATCCAGGGATTTCTCCAGACTGGTAATCATTGCCTTTCTCATCACGGCTCCGCTTGCCTGGTGGCTGCTGAACAGTTTCCTGGAAAGGTATCAATACCGCATTCAAATTGTGTGGTGGATATTCCCCCTGACTGGCCTGGTGGCATTGATATTCGCTATCCTGATTGTCTCCACACAGGCGTTTCGTGCGGCCCGTGCCAACCCGGTTAACTCATTGAGGAACGAATAACCACGCCTTACAGACTGAATTTCCGAATCTGGATTTTTCTGCGCTTGTCTGTACCTTGCGGTGCTGAATGAAATCCCTTGGCGCGACCGTATGAGAAAGACCTTATTGATGATCGTGGCAGTGGGAATCTTGTTCTCGTGCAACCAACCTGCAGAAAACCTTACGTTGTCCCCTTCGGATTTTGAAAAACAATCCCAGTCAGAACCTGGGGCTGTGCTGCTGGATGTGAGGACACCGGAAGAGGTGCAAACAGGCTACATCAAAGGCGCAATCAATCTGGACTTCCAGCGACCGGAATTCAAACTCCTCATTGCTGGTTTAGATAAAGAGAAACCTTATTTCGTCTATTGCAAAAGTGGCATCCGAAGTGGAAAGGCCGCTGACCTCATGCGTGAAAATGGTTTCACCAAAGTGAAGACCCTGGAAGGTGGCCTCAATGCATGGAAGGCTGGTGGTCTTGGCATCACAGAGCCTAAGCCAACGGACCCATAATCTTATTTCTTTGTAATCTCCATCGGCAGGCTATCAATTCTGCTCCACTCCTGCAAAGACCCGTCATAGAGCTTCATGTTGTAACCCAGGATGCGTCCGGCCATATATACTACGCTGGCCGTTTGTCCAATGAAGCAATAGGTGACGAGATCTTTCTTCTTGTCAGTCGTTATCGGAGTAAAATAGGCCTGGAGCTGATCCTCAGGCTTGAAGGCATTGGTTGCATCCACCATTTCGGTATATGGAATATTCCTGGCCCCGGTGATATGACCATCCCTGGGATTGCCAGTCTGGTCTCCATCATAAAATCGTTGCATACGTGCATCGACCACAAAGCCATCCTTGAGGGTCTTCAGCACATAATCCTTGTCAACTATATATGATTCAGGATGCGCCTTAAATTTTCCTTTCTTGACTTCCGGTACCTTATCGGTTACCGGGAAGCCGGCCTTTTTCCAGGCATCCATACCACCATTCATAAATGAAACTTGACCGCGCAAGCCAAGGTTCTCCAACGTAAGAAACATTCGAGCGGTAACACTCACTTCGTTTCGCACATGGTACAATACGATATGCGTGGTATTTGATACCCCAAGGCGCTGCAACAGTGTCTCCGCTTCTTTTGGATCCGGGGCATTATAGTTTCCATAAGGAGTATCCGGCGCAAGCCAGTTGGGCCATAAGTATTGAGCGCCCTGGATATGTTCTTTGTCATATTCAAACTTCAAGAAAGTTACCTGCAAGAGGATGAGGTCAGGATCGGCCTGGTGGTCTTTCACCCATTGAGGAGTGACGAGGATAGGCTGAGGTCCAGCCCACCCTGTTGTTGCCAGGCATACAAGAAGGAGGAGCGAGAGTGTCTTTTTCATTTGGCTATGGTGTTGAAGGAGGAAACATAGGGTTAATCGAAAACCCCGGGCAAAGGTTGTCGTGAGTTGATAGAGGATCAAAAAAATAGACAAAAACAGAGGAATATCCCTCTATTTGGGAGATGATCTCAAATTCTGTTTATCTTGGATTTGCCAAACGGAGCGCTATGTCCAAACTTGTAATCAGCAGTTACGCGGAATTCGAAAGCTATGCCGGCAAGGAGCTTGGGGTTTCTGAATATTTGAAAATCACCCAGGAACAAATCAACCTGTTTGCCGACGCAACCCTCGACCATCAATGGATCCACACTGATCCGCAGCGCGCCGCCAAAGAAACTGAATTCAAGACGACAATTGCCCATGGTTACCTCACCCTATCCCTCATCCCTCACCTGTGGGACCAGATCACCGAGTTTCACAACATCAAAATGATGATCAACTATGGCATTGAAAAGTTAAAATTTAATCAGCCGGTGATGGTAAACAGTGAAGTGAGGTTGCGGGCAAAATTACATTCCATTGCAAACCTGAAGGGCATAACAAAATTTGAAGTTGATGTCACCCTGGAGATTAAAGATAATCTAAAACCTGCCTTCAAGGGAGTGTTGGTATTTCTGTATCATTTTGTTTAGATGCTGGATGCTAGAAAATATTCTAGATCAGGAATCCAATTCGTAAATTCCGAAAATTTCATAATTTTTATTTCTTAATAGTTCAGTTCTCCTAAGTACAGAATTCTTTATTTCACCAAATGAAAAATCTATTACTACTCGCTATTCTTGGGGCAAGCATTGCTGGCTGTCAAAAGGAATCAAAAACCAGGAGTTTATTCAATGGCAAAGATCTTTCGGGATGGCACTCGGACGTGCCGGCGATGGATACCCTTGCTTCACTTTCCAGTCCATTCATTGTCCGCGGAGGAATGTTGGTAAGCCTGGGTAAACCAGAAGGTCACCTAATCTCAGATTCCAGCTACCAAAATTACCGGTTGGAGGTAGAGTACAGATTTGCCAACGGTACTGGAAACTGCGGTGTTCTGCTTCATGCATCAACTCCCCGCTTTCTATACTCGATGTTTCCAAAATCCATCGAGGCTCAGATGCATGACGGAGATGCGGGAGACTTCTGGTGCATTGGAGAAGATATCAGTGTTCCGGATATGGAGAAGCGGCGGGGCCCAAAAGAAGAATGGGGCTCAACAGAGGGTAAAAAGCGTCGGATACTAAACCTCACGGATGGATCTGAAAAACCTCTGGGTGAATGGAACTCCATGATCATCGAGTGCAAAGCCAGAACGATCAAAGTATGGGTTAACTCGGTTCTCGTCAACGAGGGATTTGATTGCACAGCAGACAAAGGGCAAATAGCCATTCAGGCAGAAGGCGCCGAGGTAGAATTCAGGAAAATTTCCCTTACGGAAATTATTGCTAATTAGAAATCTCCCTCTTCAAAGTCCAGGAAGTGCTGCAGGGCTTTGTATAACATTGCTTTGAAAACTCTCCGGATTTCAATAGTTTGAACTATTCCAATCAATGAACGCTATTAAAGCAGTTAAACTAAAATCAGTTATTATGAAAAGGATCTTATTTCTTTTTGGAGCCCTGGTTGCCGGAAACTTGTTCATCGCAACCAATTACCGTTCGGCCGGCAATTTGACTGGCTTTACCACCGGAACACCCGAAATAAAGTCAATCAGCGCCCTCGCTTTCGGACCGGATGGCATTTTGTTTCTTGGTGATTCGAAGAGTGCTACCATTTTCGCCATTGACACGAAGGATGCGAGCCGAATAGAAAAATCGCCGTCCATCGAAATAAAGAACATTGACCAGAAAATTGCGGCCTTGCTGGGCACGCAGCCTCAAAACATTACAGTCCTCGACTTGGTGGTAAATCCGCTATCGAAGAATATCTACTGTGCGGTGCAAAGCATTGATGGAAAACCTGTCTTGCTGAAAATCACCGGCGATAAGATCCAGGCCTTTGGTTTGAATGATGTTATGTTCTCATCCGTTGCATTGACCAACGCACCAGGCGAAGAGGCGAAGGACCGAAGGGGACAACCCTTGCGAAACTGGTCCATATCGGACCTTGGTTTCTACGATGGTAAAGTTATGGTGAGCGGCCTCTCCAACCAGGAGTTCAGTTCAACATTCAGAATCATACCTTTTCCGTTTGGTGACAAGCAAGAACAGGCATCTCTTGAAATTTATCATGCCGCTCATGCGCAGTATGAAACTAATTCACCCATCAAGACTTTCACCGTATCTCAATTGAATGGTAAGAAATACCTGGTTGCCAGTTACACCTGCACACCCCTGGTATTATTTCCACTGGATGAATTAAAACCGGGTACCCATGTCAAGGGACGCACGGTCGGAGAGTTTGGAGCCGGCAATAGCCCACTTGACATGATCACGATGAAAAAAGGAGACGATTTGTTTTTGATCATGTCCAACTCGAATCGTCCACTTTTCAGGGTAAAGTACAAGAACATCGAAAGCTACGAAGGGTCTCTCACCACACCCGTTGAGGAAAGCTTCGCCACCGCCGGGGTGAACTTCATCCAATTGCCGGTAATAAATGTTCTCCAGCTTGACAAACTCGATGAGGGGCAGATCATTGTCCTCCAACGCAAAACAAACGGCGATCTCGATCTTTGGACAGCCAATGATCGATGGCTGTAAGCTGTCATGACATGATCAGGCTGTTCGCTTCGTTCAGCCTGATCATGTTCCTTCAGGTTCCTCAAGGTTGTGTAAGCAAGAATTCTGATCCGCCCAGACCGGTCGCAATTGTTTGGAAGGATGACCAGGCAACGGCCCTCTCCATCCCTCTCTCCTACGTGGACCATTTAGACAGTGATTCAATTGAACTGCTCAAGGTGCGCCTTTCTGACGCGAAGATTTCCACGGATATTTTAGGTCAATACGCCCTTGTAGATGATAACATCGTTTTTCAGCCACTCATTCCATTTACCCGCGGCCTCCGCTACGAAGTTGTATATCACCACGATCGAGTGACCGAAATAATAATAGCCGAACCGGCTGACCGACCCGAAATCCTTTCCTTCTATCCTTCAATCGATACCCTGCCATTAAATTTGCTGAAAATCTATATTCAGTTCTCCAGGCCCATGCGTGAAGGAACTTCACTGGCTCACCTCACCGTCCTTGAAGACAAGGATACAGCAAAAGGTATTTTTTTGGATTTGCAGCCTGAACTATGGAATGCAGAAGGTACACTCCTCACGTTATGGCTGGATCCAGGGAGAATAAAACGGGACCTACAACCAAATAAATTGCTGGGTAATCCACTGCGCCAGGGCAAACATTATGCGCTGCAGGTATCCAAGGACTGGACGGATACAAGAGGAGCCTATTTGCCCAGGGACTACACCAAAGAATTTGTTGTTACCGAACGAGATAGCCTTTCACCAGATCCGCATACCTGGAAAATTGAAACTACCAAGGTAGGCTCCAACCTGGCGTGCGTAATCGATTTCCCTGAAGCGCTTGATTTCAGTTTACTTCACCATGCCATCCATATCATCAATGAAAAAGGTTTTGTGCTGGAGGGTACTATTGACCTCTTGAACAAAGAAAGGACATGGAGGTTCCTGCCAGCGGAACCTTGGACAATAGGGAAGTACTCAGTTCAAGTTGAAACACGCCTGGAAGATGTCGCCGGGAACAATCTCAATCGCACTTTTGAAAAGGATTTGAAGGCGAAAGAAAAATCAACTTCAAACTCAGAATACATAATCTTGCCACTCACAATTGAAAAGTAAGTGCGATGAAGCTAAAACTGTGGTTTCTTTTGGTTTGTTCACCGGTCATTTCCTGGACACAAGGATTGTTTCCACACCCCAACGCACATGCGCACAATGATTATGAGCATGCTCATCCCCTCAAAGACGCACTTAAAAACGGATTCATCTCGGTGGAGGCTGATGTTTATCTGCAAGAAGGTCAACTTCTCGTGTCACACGACAAGCCATCAAAAAATGCCCGTACCCTTGAAACGCTTTATCTTGCTCCACTCGACAGCATCATCAAGGCCCAGGGTGAAGCTATCTATCCTGGATACGACAAACCATTCTACCTGATGATTGATTGCAAGACTGCGGCCGGCACCTATCAGGCCATTCTCAAAGCCGTTGCTAAGTACCCCTCGCTCTTATGCCATCCGACGAAGTGCCCCGTTCGAATATTTCTTTCCGGCAACCGGCCCCTGGATGAAATGGTTAAGGATGGATATTTGGGACTTGGAATCGACGGCCGTCCGGATGACATCGGAAAGGGATATTCTTCCGAAATGATGCCCGTTATCAGCGACCATTTTGGAAATTGGTCGAAGTGGAAAGGCCTGGCACCTCCTTCGCCTGAAGACCTGAGCAAGATCAAAGACCTGGCTCAACGCGTTCATGCCGATGGAAAAAAATTGCGACTTTGGGCAATCCCCGACAACGAAACCTCCTGGAAGGCTATGCAAGCGACTGGCGTCGACTTTGTCAATACCGACCACCTGGAGGAGTTGCATCTTTTCCTGACACGGAAGGGACTGTGAATTATTATTATCTCATTGGACAATACTCCGGTATTTCAGATCAGCCATTCCCATGGTATATTTACAACCTCTAATAATATCGTCAGCAAATAGTATATGAGGCTTGGACAATTAGCAAGAAAACTGGCCCTTAGACCGGGGCAAATCGTGGATTTTCTCTCGAAGAATAACATTACCATTGAATCAGGC
This sequence comes from Cytophagales bacterium, assembly GCA_025358885.1. Classification (GTDB taxonomy): domain Bacteria; phylum Bacteroidota; class Bacteroidia; order Cytophagales; family Cyclobacteriaceae; genus ELB16-189. The sequence continues at coordinate 14,414 of JANYHW010000001.1, forward strand.
AGCAACACCCGGATTGAAGACGAACACGTTGCCCTGGTCATGCGAAACTTTGCCCCAGAGTTAAGTGAAGAGAAGATAGTGGAAACAATCTCACAAAATGAAGAGCCATCATATGCCCCGTCGGAACCTGAGGCTGGACAGCCATCCTCTGCGGAGGAGATCTCCCCTGAGATTCCATCTGCTCAAGTTGAATTCAATGAGGAAAAAATAGAATTGATTAAGGCGCCCAAAATTGAACTTTCAGGGCTGCGTGTGCTGGGCAAGATTGAACTTCCCGAGGTCAAGAAGAAAGAAGTTCTTCCCCCCGCTGAATCAATAGACGAGGTTCCGCCACCCAACCTGGAGAAGAGGAAACCTTACCCACAACGAAAAGAACGGACCTCTTCAGCTTCTTACAAGAATCCTATTGCGTTGAAGCGTGAGCGCGAGGCGCGTGAAGCTGAAGAAAAAAGGAAGGCATCGACTGAGGTAGAGAAAGAAAAGCGGGCCCTGCACTACCGCAAAAAGATCAAACCTGCACCACCCACGAAGCGTGTGAGATTAATTGACGAACCGATGGAGGAATTCAGCGCGGCGCAGCTGGAGGAACCTCCCAAAACGTGGTTCGGAAAATTTCTCAGGTGGCTCAACACCTAACCACGGAAGTGTTTATTACTTGGCTGGGGCTTCGACCGGCGCCTCTACTTTCGGGGCCTCCACTTTGCGGGTGACATGAAATACAAATTGCTTGTCAAGTTTCAATTCATATACCGCTTCGGTCATGAGCTGGCTCGCTTTCTGTGATTGTTGCAATATCCCAAGGAGATCGCGTGCGACGGCAGAACCTTTAGTGGCAGTTACGGCCTTACCATGAGAAACTTCAAGCACAAAGGAGTAACCCGTCTTCTCTTTTAATCCAACCGCCTTGAATTCATGGGAAAATAATTTGTACTGCTGGGGGTCTTTTTCTGCGGCCACCATCAGCTTCAATATCATTGGACGATATTTATTCCACAGGGATGAATAGGGGTTGGATTCAAAAAACATACTGCTTGGTTAAATAAATCAGGTATTTCAACAAAGAATGAGGGGCAATATACTATTTTTTTTCACCCTGACGAAGGGGAATTCGGGAAACCGGACCTTTGAAATCAGGTTTGATACAATTGCTTCAGAATCTCTTCTGTATGCTCACCAAACTCGGGAGGGGGAAGGAGTACACTGGATTGCCACTGGCTGGAAGTACCTATGAAATTCCTCACTGCCGTCAGCGTCGAAGACCTGATGATGGCTCCCTTTACCTCTGGCAACTCCAATGCTTCCTGCACATTTTGAATCAATCCTCCGGGAATTTTATGGCGATGCAGCAGCCCAAGCAATTCCTGGCTTGCCCTTTTCCCAATGGATTGCAAAAGAATCTCATTCAAAGTTTGACGATGGGTAACCCTTCCCTCATTGGTGCGGAAATCCCTCGAATCCATGATCTCCCCTAGATCAAGAATCGTGCATAGCTGCTGAAACTGCCTGTCGTTCCCAATGGCGAGAATAATTCTTTTTCCATCCTTGGTTATGAAGGTATCACCATATGGAGCAATGTTGGGATGGGCTGAGCCTTTGCGGGTCGGGGGTCTTTTGGCCACGAGCCAATTCGTTGCCTGGTTGGCCAGTGACGCCACTGCGGTTTGAATTAAGGATACCTCGACCAAGCTTCCTTCCCCTGTACGGTCGCGCAGGATGAGGGCAAGCAACAAAGCCTCCTTCAGCTGGTGGCCCGCCAGGATGTCGATAAGTGCGACAGGCATTTTCAATGGCTCACCATTTATCTCCCCATTCAAATCCATAAAGCCTGCTTCAGCCTGAATGACCGCATCATATCCTACGCGTTGATTGTCTGCTCCATAGCCCGTGATCTGTCCGTAAACGAGTCGTTCATTTTTCGTTTTCAGTTGTTCGAACCCCACTCCCAATTTCTCCGCATCGCCGGGCTTGTAGCTCGCAATCACGATGTCAGTGTGCGCAGCCAACTTAATGACAATCTCTCTCCCTTGAGGTGAGCCAAGATCAAGTGCCACAGACTTCTTACCCCAATTGCAGGAGCAAAAGTAAGCTGAAAGGTCACCCTCCGCTTCACCGGAGATTTTCCAGCTGCGTGTAACATCACCGCCAGTCTTCAGGTTCTCAATCTTAATGACTTCTGCACCCAACTCAGCAAAGAATTGTCCCACGCTCGGCCCTGCCAGCACAGAGGCCAGTTCCAATACCTTCAAACCCGCGAACATTTCTTTATTTTGCACCGTTTTGTAGTCACTAAAAGTTCAAAAGTAATGAGGTTATTGACAGTATTCGCGCTATGCGCATTGTTTTACGGATGTTCTTCTCCGGATGAATTGCAGACCGGGTGGTGGCGGGGGGAGATCTCCTTGCAGGGTCAAAGGCTCCCCTTCAATTTTGAAGTGACCAGGGTGGGCGACAAGTATCAGGCCTCACTGAAAAATCTGGATGAGAGACTTGCCCTGGACGATATCAGGTTTGAAAATGATTCGGTCATCTTCAGGATGCATATTTTTGATGCCGAATTGAAGGCAAAGTTAAAAGGCGATAGCCTTGTCGGCTTTTACATTAAAAATTTTGAAAAGAACTACCGGCTACCCTTCCGGGCTGCCGCAGGCCAGGACTTTCGGTTTGGAAAGGATTCGGCCCCTTCACCAGACTTCAGTGGAACCTACGCAGTGAATTTCTCCAACCCTGAAGAAAGCACAGTGGCCGTCGGGATATTTACTCAATCTGGTAATGGGCTGTCGGGGACTTTCTTAACACCCGTTGGCGACTACCGTTACCTTGAAGGAAATGTGGAGAATGGCCGAATGAACCTCAGCACCTTTGATGGACACCACGCCTATCTCTTCACGGCGACAAAATCGGGCGACACCCTCCGCGGTGACTATTGGTCCGGAAAGGGTTTTCACCAAGAATGGGTAGGCATCAAGGATGATCATGCCAAACTGCCCGATGCCGAAGGATTAACATTCCTGAAAGAAGGTTACGACAGGATTGATTTCAAATTCCCGGACCTCAACCATAATATGGTGACGCCAGCAGATGACCGGTTCAGGAACAAAGTGCTCATCCTCCAGATCTTTGGTACCTGGTGCCCCAATTGTATGGATGAGACGAAATTCCTTACCCAATGGTACAAGGACAATAGAGATCGTGGGGTTGAAATTCTTGGACTAGCTTACGAAAGAAAAGACGACTTCACATACGCAAGTGATCGTGTGAAGCGAATGAAAGAAAAACTCGGGGTTGACTATGATTTTGTGATTGGGGGGACGTACGACAAGATAAAGGCTTCTGAAACTCTCCCCATGTTAAGCGAGGTGTTAGCTTTCCCAACCACCATCTTTATTGGAAAGGATGGAAAAGTGAAACACATCCGCACAGGGTTTGAAGGACCAGGAACCGGGGTGCACTATGATGATTTCAAACGGCGGTTCAATGAAATGGTCAATGAACTTTTAAGTGAGAAATTGACTTCTAGCAAGTGACCTTTGGGTTGACTGCAAAAATCGCGGATCAACCGATTTAAGTGATGAAAAAAAGAGTGGTGGTTGGATTATCGGGTGGAGTGGACTCCAGTGTTGCGGCATATTTGCTCAAAGAGCAAGGGTATGAAGTCATCGGCATGTTCATGAAGAACTGGCACGATGATACTGTCACGATCAGCAACGAGTGCCCCTGGCTTGACGACAGCAACGATGCCATGATCGTAGCGCAGCAGTTGGGTATCCCATTCCAGGCAATCGACCTGAGTAAGGAATATAAGGAACGGATTGTGGATTACATGTTCGCTGAATATCAACGGGGAAGAACACCCAATCCCGACGTGTTGTGTAACCGCGAAATCAAGTTTGATGTGTTCTTGAATGCCGCCCTCAAATTGGGGGCAGACTATGTCGCTACAGGTCACTATTGCAGAAAGGGTGAATTGTCGGACAAGGATGGCAACCTGACGTACCAGCTTCTTGCCGGCAAGGATACTAACAAGGACCAAAGTTATTTTCTTTGTCAGTTAACACAGGCTCAGCTTGCCAAAGCGTTGTTTCCGATCGGCGAAATGTTGAAACCCGAAGTGCGCGCAATCGCCAAAAAAGCGTTGCTCACCACCGCAGATAAAAAGGACTCCCAGGGCCTGTGTTTCGTAGGCAAGGTGCACCTGCCCGATTTTCTGCAACAAAGATTAGAACCAAAGAAGGGCAATGTGATCGATGTCCCCGAACAGGCAACTATCTTCAGCAATGGAATTGCATCCGATGACCTCGTCCGGCTTACTCAGCCCTATACGCTGACACCTGACATTGGAGAGGTAGTAGGTGAACACAATGGCGCGCATTACTACACTATCGGTCAGCGACGGGGTCTCAACATCGGAGGGTTCGAAAAGCCATTATTTGTGATAGGTACTGACACCGAAAAGAACCTGATCTACACAGGCATGGGAGAAGAACATCCGGGTTTGTATCGCAAGGGATTGTTTATTCCGGCGGCAGATGAGCATTGGGTAAGACAGGATCTCCGTCTAAAAGATGGTGAATGGAAGTCATACAAAGCCAGGATTAGATATCGCCAGCCGCTCGAAAACTGTACGCTTTGGAAAAAGGACCAGGGACTATACATCCTCTTCGAACGTCCGCAGCGTGGTGTTACCCCAGGACAATTTGCTGCATGGTACGAAGATCATGAATTGATTGGATCAGGCGTGATCAACTAGACATTATTTCGGATACATCGCGGGATACGGAATAAATGACTCGATCAATAACTCAACACCATCCGATGTCATGAGGCTGAGGGTGATAATGATACTGCCGACGACAACAGCAACCGCCAGGTTGTTGTTCTTCAGTTCTGTGATCTCGTCAATGGGCGTGATGTAATTATAGATAATCACTCCCAAAAAGCATACCAGCAGCGCGACGACAAAGGCCATAAAAATATAGATTGCACCATAGCCTATAAATGATATGGCGAGCTGGAGGGTGCTGATGTCGCGGGTGGCCAGGATGCGGAACAAGGATAACAATGGATGTATGACGCCACTTACCAGGTATCCTACAGAAAAAAGAATCGACGCGGTGAGAATTCCAAATGCCTGGTTATTCTGGTTGATATTATAACGCTTCTTACCAATATACTTCATGAGTACATAGGTTGCAGCGAGGATGGCCACGCCCAGGCTCAGGGCGGTGAGAATTTCAATAACTGCGAGTAGGGTCAGCTTGGTATTCATAGTCAAGTATTATGGTCCAATAATCTTTGTTGCTCATTTCAGGAGGAAGCATTCCAGGCAACCATCCTGTTGCCGTTGACTCCCAAAAGTAGAACTTCCGTCCTTTGTGGTCGAAATAATCTCCTTCGGTGGGCACGTCGACTGCCAGCATGGAGTGTCCATATTGGGCACTGTTTACAATCACAGGGTTGTATCCCATATTTTTCAAAAGAGTAAACAGAAGAACCGTCCGTGTGTCACAGTCACCGGAGAGGGAATACAGGAACTCGACAGGAGAAAGCACACCGTATCGTTGATTGGGAACACAAGGGTGGTCGGTGTGTTTAGAGCAACTGTCATCCGACAAAATATAATTGTAGGGTATGTCCTGAACGAGGGATACGACGGTATAGACCAATTCTTCCCCTGAAATATTTCTGGATTCAGCCAGTACATGAATGGAATCCTCGAGCGGCTTCACCAGGTCTTTGTCATGAGTATAGAGGCCTAAATAGAAATTATGCCAAAAGGTTTTTTCGGTACCGTCTTCGGCTACATTTACGGTATCACGAAAATAGAATGAGGAGTAATCAGTCAGGGACGAAACTCCATATTGAACCTCACGCTTGGAGTCATCATGGTCTCTCCACACCCTTTTGTGCGTAACCATCAGCTCTTGTTCCAGGGTGTCCGTCCTGTCAATGTCCTCCGTTTCAAATTCAGTCGATTCTTCGGCGGGACTGTCCATAGAATCAAAGAGCTGAATAACTATGTACAAGCCGATAAAAAAAAAGAAAATGACTTTGAATACTTTTTTCATGACAGGATTTTCTTTTCCTGAGAAAGATCGGAGGTAAGGTAATCCCGGTCAAGAATAAAAGTAGGAATTTGGTTGGTACCTCACTTCACCACGATGGAAATTTCAGCGCCAAAAAGCATGGTGCGGTCGTGATCAATAGAATTCCACTTTAACAGGGTCGCTACATCCGGCTCAACCATCATATCAACCTGTTGCTTTCCATTGGTAAATACAATGATGGGCTTGCTAAAGTCAAAATGATCTGGTGACACGAGCAAGGTGTATTCCTTTACATTGGATGTCTGCACATGTACGATATTACCCGATTTGTAAAGCCGAATGGACCCA
>JANYHW010000003.1 GCA_025358885.1 Cytophagales bacterium
TCTGGAATAAAATCTCCAACGGTGGGTGGTAATAAAAATAGCTGATCGTTCTGGATGGATTTGAATTTGCTTTGCATGACTCAATATCCGAAAATTCTACCTTACTTTTGGAGTTCTCGGTCATCCTGACAACACCGACCACAGGCAAAACCTCCCTGCGGTACCCTTGAATGTAGAACTTGAAAGAATGATGTTGCCGAATGCGGAGAAAGTGGCAGCGGCCATGAAGGAGTTGTTGGGTTATTGAATCGGACATTTCAAAACGGATACCCAATCCCTACGTTCCAAATCACGGGCTCCTTATCCACGCCAAACGGTCCAAAGAATTTGAATTTGGTGAGAACAAACCTGTCGCCTTCGGCGCGTCCCGGATCCCATGCTTTTATTCCTATGTCCAGCCGTAGCACGAGGAACGTGAAATCAAACCGCAATCCAAACCCGGTGCCGATGGCAATCTCCTTGTAGAATTTATTGAGGTAAAATTTTGTATTGCCCTGATCCGCCCAGCTGGCTGTAGTTTCGCTGGGAATAGGAGCAGGTGCCTGCTTGAACGACCAAACGTTACCGGCATCAATGAAGAGGGCACCACTGACAAAACCGACAAGTTTCTTGCGCCACTCAATGCTTCCTTCGAGTAATATTTCTCCAGGTTTCTCATTGCTATAATCGAACAAGCCATTGCTGGACGGGTTCGTGCTGAGTTTTGTGGGATATGAACCTATGCCGAGCCGTCGCGGGCGCCAGGCACGCACGCTGTTGCTACCCCCTGCAAAGAAGTATTTTTCATAAGGCAATGCCCCGTTGGAGCCGTATGAATAAGCGACACCTGAATTGAACCGAAAAGCCACTGAAGTATTGCGATCGATGATTTGTTTGCGGCGGAAATCCAGACCAACGCGAAAGTACTGATAGGTCTGTAGCCCCTTCTCCGTGGCAAACACCGGGGTGTAGAGATTGAACAATGTTCCACCGCTCTCTGCCTGGAACCTCATCACATGCGAACTCTTTTCTGTATTGCCATAGTTGTTTGGATTCCAGGTCATGGAAAAAATCATACTGCTCACCAGGGAGGGCTTGAAAGAATTGATGAGGTTGTTTCCTTGTGCCTGTAGGTTGAGCAGGGTAGCATTAAAAGCACTGTCAGTGGTTGACTGTATGACCTGAAGATTGATGAGGGTGAATGAATATTGAGTTCCCTTCGTGTTTTGCCATGTGTAGGTTCCCGAAATGGTGACATTGGAGCGCTGATATTCTGGTCTGTCGGTGTAGGTATAACCTGCAAGTAATTTTGTCTTCGGATTATATCGTCCCAATCCTTCCGAGCGTTTGCCCATGGGGAAGAGAAACTGCGGGAATGTTACCGTGGTGTTGATATTGGCTTCAGTGCTTTTGTAGATGTTTCCCAACTGGGTAGCGGAGGCCACTCCTTCAAAACCAAAACGTCCATTCAATTCAAAGATCTCAAGGCCATGAAAGATATTTCGCTTCTTGAAACTCAAACTGTAGTAAGGACCAGGGAATCCCTGGGTGACTGTTACTCCCGCCTCGTTCGTCCAGGCATAGCGTTCAAGGGGGCTGGTGAAAACATTGGCGATGAATTTTCCTCCTGATGTATCATAGTTGATGTTGACGAATTTAAAAACATCCAGGTTGGCCAATTGCCTTTGGGTGAGAAAAGTGTTGGTGCGGCTGTACAGACTGTCCCGGTGGATAAACACGCGATTGGTAAGAATTTTTCTACTGTATTGGTCAAGAAAGTAGTAATACTTGATGTCATGGTAATAGGCCACCTTTCTTTTTTGAGCATCGGCGGTTTTGATACCTGCATCTGTAGTAAAATTAACAGAGTCGACTGTAAAAACTCTGTGCGCATTGCGCGCAGCGGGTTCTGACACAGCCATTTGTAACGCAATGGAATGGTGGTGTCCGTATGAGGTGTCTACCTTAAAGTCGATGTATTGTTTACTGAAATCGTAGTATCCATGGTCTTTTAAGGAGAGGTCAATTCTGTCCCGTTCGTCGCTCAGTTTTTTCTGATCATAGCGGTCGTTGATTTTTACCTTGCTCAAGGTCTCGTAGCGCCTTACCAGCCGGGCCACTGCAGTATCTGTTACACGGTATAGAATTGTATCGTACACGAAGGGTTGGCCGGGAGCAATGACATAGGCCACATTGATTCTCCTGCGATGCTCTTTTAGGTCTGCCTTGACCTTTCCCAAAAAATAGCCATGGTTAAACAAATAGCTTTGGATTTTTTCGCTGGTGGCACGTGTGGTACCAGAGTCGTATACGCTTACTTTTTCACCCCACTGCATTGGGAGGTTTCCGTTTTCGATTTTAAACTGAAATGCATCCATCTTTTGCTGCTTGCGAAACCGGATGTTGTTTATTTTGCGCTGATTGGTTGTTGCCGCAATCTTTCTGTCAAATTTTGTCTCTTTCACATTCTTTTTTCTTACAAAATCATTTTTGCTCCGAATGGGCCAGGAGGTCTCCTTGTTAAATGACTTGAGCCCCTGGTAGTACATATAGGTCAGGGTATTGAACACCCCGAAGAGTTTCCTGTTTTCTTTCTGCACATAGATGTCAGTCAATCCTTCAGTATTGAAGCCTTTGGGAGTTTTGATGGATTGGCGTTGCAGCAGTTTCTGATTTTTTTCAAGGAACCTGGTTCCAAAACAACCCGTCAGCAGCAGGGGCACGCAGAGTGCGATTGAAATTTTGGTAACTTTCCGCTTAAGGTTGTCTATGATCTCCAAAGCTAAATCCCGATACATTAAAGAGTTGCAAGTAAAGAAATACCGCCTAGCGGAGCAATGCTTTCTTGTCCAGGGCGCAAAAGCGGTGTATGAGACGCTAGCCTCTGACTACAAAATTCATACCCTTGTCGGAACGGCCGAGTTTTTGAGTGCTGTTACTTCGACATCCCTATCTAGAGTCAACGAGACCATTGAGGTATCTGAGAAAGAATTGACTGCCATCAGTTCGGTGGAGGCAAACAATTCTGCACTGGCGGTAGTTCGGATGAAGATTACAAAGAAACCCATTCTCTCTTCTGCTGACTTTGCCCTGGTGCTGGATGATATCAGAGATCCCGGGAACCTGGGAACGATTATCCGGACGGCCGATTGGTATGGAATTGGAAATATCATTGCATCACCTGAAACCACTGATGTATACAGTCCCAAAGTAATCAATGCAACCATGGGTTCATTTCTGCGTGTGGAAGTCTTTTATACACCGCTTGATGATTTTCTAAAGGCAAGTTCTCGGATAGTGTATGGTACTTTCCTTGATGGCGAAAATGTGCATAAGCTTAATTTTGACGGAGGTGGTCTCATCGTCATAGGTAATGAATCGAGGGGAATATCTGCCGGAGTCGAAAAGTTTATCACCCACCGGATAACCATACCTCGATGGGGCATGGCTGAATCATTGAATGCCTCCACTGCAACGGCGATCGTGCTGGACAATCTGAAAAGGAGACTATAAGAACTTTTGGCTGTGGTGCGAGGCTTCTTCAGAAATTCTGGCGGCATGCTCCTTTCCCAGGTAACCATCGATCCAGTTGTGCCCGATATAAATGAGTGGAGTGAGGATGACGGCCGCTGTAAATTTGAATATGTAATTCGTGATACCTATTGCAAGAATTTGTTTGGTCGTAAACGTTCCCGAAAAGGCAATAAAGAGCACTACAAAACTGTCGATGATTTGAGATACGATGGTTGAGCCGGTAGCACGCAGCCACAACTTTTGATGCCCGGTTACCTTCTTAAGTTTTTGGAAGACATATACATCAACCAATTGGCCAAGGAGAAAAGCGGAGAGGGAACCAATGATGATGCGTTGCCCTTGACCAAATATCCTGTTGAAGGCAAAATCCATGTTAAAGTAATTTCCTGCTCCATCGACACTATTGGCATCCATCCACCAGCCAGCCGGTGGCAGTCTCATGGTAAGAAAGATGACCAGGAAGGAGTAAGCGATGAATCCTGCTGTGAGATAGCTTATTCTCTTTACGCCAGGTTGTCCGAAGTACTCATTGATCAGGTCGGATGTAATGAACACAACCGGCCAGATTACGGCGCCTGCGGTAAGATTGAAGTCCATGGTAAAGCCAAAGATATTCAGGTTGGCGGGGGCAAGTCCCAGGGTAGCTTCTGCAGAAAATATTTTAATGCCAATCATTTCGGCAATGAGGGCATTGGTAAGGAAGATCCCGCTGAGGATAACGAACAGCCTGTTCTTCTTTTGCTCAAGGATTAACTCCATAGCTTAAAGATCAAATGATTCTCCTTCAATTGCCAGTGAGGTATTCCTGAATATTTTTTGTGCTTCTTCCAGGACAGGTGTAAGGTCCTTGTAGCGGGCGGAGAAGTGTCCAATCAGGAGTTTTTTTACATTGCATTTCATGGCAATGGTGGCGGCATCGGCTGCAGTACTGTGCCGGGTTTCCTCTGCCTTGCTTTTCTCCTCCTCCATAAACGTGGCCTCGTGATATAAAAGATCTGCCCCATTAATTTGTTCAGCCAGGTGGTCTAAGGGTCTGGTATCCGAGCAGTAGGCATAAGAAAGGGGAGGTGAAGGACTTAAGGTGTAGTCGCTGCTCCTGTATCGGATATGACCTTGCATGTCGAGAACATCTTCTCCGCGTTTGAGCTGAAGGATTTCTTGCAGACTTATTTCCTTTTTTAGTTTTGTTTTGTCAAACTTCAGGGCTCTGGATTTTTCACGAAACAGGAATCCCGAGGTAGATATTTTATGTTCCAATGGAATCGTCTCCACAGTTAACACATCATCCTCCAGGATAATTTCACGTCTTCCTTCAGTCATGGGATGGAAGATTATTTTGTAGTTCAGCACTGACCTGGAATGCTTCAGCTGGGTGGTCAGTATTTCATCAAGGCCTTTGAAACTATAGAGGTGTAAATCGCTTTCCCTTCGCTGCAAGTGCATGGAAAATATTAATCCCGTGAGTCCGAGATAGTGGTCTCCATGGAGATGACTGATGAAGATATGATTGATTTTGTGAATGCTGATGTTGTAGCGTGCCATCTGGATTTGCGCCCCTTCGCCGCAATCAATGAGGAAGTGATGGTTTTGTCCTGTCAGGTATTGGCAGGAGGGGTGTCTTCCGTATGCCGGCAGTGCTCCGCTGGAGCCAAGGATGGTGAGTCGGAACGACAAAAAGTGTTTAAGTATTTATGTTTGAGTTCTCCGACTGACGTATCAACGTGAGCATTTAGACACGCTTGAGATGTTATTGCTCGCGGTCTTTCATGTCTTTCTCGATTTCATGCATGAATACGCTGTCAACAGCCTCTTCGATGGATGGTACGATATTCAACACGCTGTCGAGCTGGGAGATCTTTATCAATTTGGTTGTATGGTCGGAGAGGGCAGCCAGGACAAACACGCCACCGTCTTCCTGGAGGATGCGGTTGCCTACCAGGAGCGCACTCAAACCGGAGCTATCAGTATATTTCACTTCAGCAAGGTCAAGGATAATGTTCCTTATCCCTTCAGCGTGAAGCGTGATCAGTTCTGATTTCAGTGAGGGTGCTACGCTGGAGTCCAATTTTTCTTCATGCAGGCGCAGTAAGCTGTATTTCTCTTGTTTGTCAATCGTATACTTCATAACCATGTTTCAAGCCTTAAAAGTAGTTCAATTTAGGTAATTAACGATGTTCAGCTCGATTCGTTCTAAAATATTTTGGGAATCCAGATTTGAAAGTTTTTCTCCCGTCATCTGTTCATACAATTCACGGTACCGCTCTGAAATAGACTCCACAATCGCATCTGTCATGTTGGGCACCTTTTGTCCTTCCTTGCCCTGAAACCCGTTTTCAATAAGCCACTGCCTAACAAATTCTTTTGAGAGTTGTTTCTGTGGTTCGCCTGCCGTCTGTCGGGCATGGTAGCCTTCCTGGTAAAAGTAACGTGATGAATCAGGGGTGTGCACTTCATCGATCAGGTAGATCGTGTTGTTGTGCTTTCCAAATTCATACTTGGTATCCACGAGTATCAGGCCTCGTGCAGCGGCAAGCTGGGTACCTTTTTCAAATAAAGTCAGAGCATATTTTTCCAAGGCTGCATAATCCTCTCTACTTACCAATTTTCTGCTTAAGATTTCTTCGCGCGAGATATCTTCATCGTGACCGACGTGAGCTTTTGTTGTGGGGGTAATGATGGGTTGGGGAAGCTTATCATTTTCCCGGAGACCTTCAGGCAGCGTCACACCGCATACTGTTCTCTTGCCCAACTTATATTCCCTCCCGGCATGCCCTGCCAGGTACCCCCGCACAACCATTTCGACAGGAAAGGTTTCGCATTTAAATCCGACGGTAACGTTTGGATCAGGGATTGCCTCGACCCAATTGGGTACCAGATTCCTGGTGGCTTGCAGGTTGATGGCGGCGATTTGATTAAGGACTCTTCCCTTGTCGGGAATTGCTTTTGGCAACACGACGTCGAAGGCGGATATTCGGTCGGTAGCTACCATCACCATTCTATCGCCGAAATAATATACGTCCCTGACTTTTCCTCGGTAGAATCCAGTTTGTCCCTTGAACCTGAAGTTGGTGTCTTTGATGGCTGCCATGGCGACCAAAGTACTGGAATAAATTGAAATTTGAAGATTTGAGAATTTGAAAATTCCTCTGGCAGCCCAAATACCCTAAGGACCAATGGTGTATTCTAGAAATTGGGCGCAACAATTTCAAATCTTCAAATTATAAAAACAACTATCCTTCTTTTCTAGGGATATGTCGTGATTTTCCGAATTCTGTTATTGGCCGGGTCAGCAATGACTAGACAACCAAGTTGGTCGAGGGCAATACCTACTGGACTAACAAACTGGGCTGATATTTGGTCACCGTCCACATATCCCGGGGTTCCCCCGGCAATAGTGGAGACTAGACCATTTGGTGAAATTTGCCGTATGCGGTAATTGGATAGGTCGGTGATAAAAAAGCTGCCGTAAAAGTCAGTCTCTATCCCAACCGGACGATAGAATTGGGCTGAACCTGATGGGCCATCAAAGAATCCCTGTGTTCCACCTGCAAAGGTGCTAACAACCCCGGACTGAGTGATTTTTCGGATGCGATTGTT
>JANYHW010000008.1 GCA_025358885.1 Cytophagales bacterium
AGGCCTTCACACGGGCATACAGACGACACTGACATTCATGCCTGCCAAACCCAATCATGGAATAAAATTCCAGCGGATTGACCTGCCTGGCTCACCCATCATCGATGCCGACTGCGATCGGGTCGTTGACGTATCAAGGGGTACAACCCTTGAACAAAGCGGCGCACGTGTCAGCACCATTGAACATACGATGGCCGCTTTGGTGGGCCTTGAGATTGACAATGTTTTGGTACAGATCGATGGGCCGGAAGCACCCATTATGGATGGAAGTTCGATCCAGTTTGTGCAGGTTCTTAAAGAGGCTGGTACCGAAGAGCAAAATGCGCTTCGGGATTTCTTTGAAGTCCAGGATAGTATTTTTTATCGTGAAAGTGCCCGACATGTGGAGATTGCCGCCCTGCCCCTGGACGACTACCGGGTAACGGTAATGATCGATTATAATTCACCTGTCTTAGGCAGTCAGCATGCATCGATCACCAACATCCAGCAATTCGAAAAGGAAATTGCCTCCTGCCGTACATTCTGCTTCCTTCATGAGCTCGAGATGTTGTATAAAAACAATCTCATCAAGGGTGGAGACCTCAACAACGCCATCGTGATCGTGGACCGGATCATCGAGCCGCACGAACTGGAGAACATCGCACGGATGCTGAATAAACCAACGGTAGAAGTAAAAAAAGAAGGAATTCTCAACAACATAGAACTTCGTTATAACAATGAGCCCGCGCGACACAAGCTTCTTGATATCATCGGAGACCTTGGTTTAGCTGGAAGGCCATTGAAAGCACAGATCCTGGCGGCACGGCCCGGGCATGCAGCGAACGTCGCCTTCGCCAAGAAGCTGAAAAAGGCCATGGCAGAATCCGATAAAAAAGGAGTGCCACGCTACAATCCATCGCTGCCACCGGTGATGGACATCAATAAGATCACCCAAACCCTGCCTCATCGCTATCCTTTCTTGCTTATCGATAAGATTATTTATCTCGACAAAGAGACTGTGGCCGGCGTAAAAAATGTCACAGTCAATGAACCATTCTTTGCAGGGCATTTCCCGGGTAACCCGGTCATGCCAGGTGTGTTGCAAGTCGAAGCCATGGCTCAGATTGGAGGAATCCTGGTGCTCAACACAGTCCCGGATCCGGAGAACTACTGGACATATTTTCTCGGCATCGATGAATTCCGTTTCCGAAAAATGGTTCTGCCCGGAGATACTCTTGTCATTCAATGTGATTTGCTCGCACCCATCAAGCGCGGAATTGCAAAAATGTATGGAAGGGGTTATGTGGGCAACGCCCTGGTATGCGAAGGAACCATGACGGCCAGTATCGTTAGAAAAGATTCATGAGTTACCACCCGCTAGCCAACGTACATCCGGATGCCGTCATCGGCAACAATGTTGTCATCGAACCCTTCGCGACCATTCACAAAGATGTCGTCATTGGCGACAATAGTTGGATTGGTCCGAACGCTGTCATTTGGGATGGATCAAGACTCGGCAAGAACGTTAAAGTTTATCCTGGCGCCTCCGTATCGTCCATTCCCCAGGATCTGAAGTTTGCAGGTGAGAAGACCGAGACTTTTGTTGGTGACAACACGGTTATCCGCGAAAGCGTCACCATCAGTCGCGGAACGCTCGATAAACATAAGACAGTCATTGGCAAAAACTGCCTGCTCATGGCCTATGTGCACATTGCTCATGATTGCATTGTTGGCAATCAGTGCATTTTTGCCAACGCCGTACAGGTGGCGGGTCATGTAACCATCGAAGATTGGGCCATTATCGGCGGTGCGAGCGCCCTTCACCAGTTTGTAAAAATCGGGGCTCACGTAATGCTGTCTGGCGGATCCCTGGTAAGAAAAGATGTTCCACCCTTTACCAAAGCCGCCCGTGAGCCGTTGACCTATGCGGGCGTCAACAGCATCGGATTGCGTCGTCGTGGGTTTACGGCAGAAAAGATCAGTGAGATACAGGAGATATATCGCTATATCTTCCTTAAGGGAATGAATAACTCCAAGGCACTCGATGCCGTGGAGAAAGAAATCCCTGCCAGCGAGGAGAGGGATTACATCGTCAATTTTATTCGCAGTTCAGAGCGCGGTGTAATGAAAGGTTTTTCAACCAGCACCACTTCCTTTGAATGACCCTCTCGACTGAAAACCTGGGGAAGCGTTTCAATCACGAGTGGATCTTTAGAAATTTTAATTATACGTTCAAACAGGGAGTGTATGCCATTACCGGACCGAATGGCTCCGGAAAGTCAACCTTATTGCAAGTATTGTGGGGACAACTTCCCGCCACAGCAGGCACTATCACATACAGGTTTGGAGAGAAAAATATTCCTATAGAGGAGATCTACAATGACCTTGTCATTGCAGCGCCCTACATGGAGTTAATTGAGGAATTTACTTTGGAGGAAATCCTGAAATTCCATTTCTCATTCAAGAAGATAAGGGAGGGAAAATCATTGGAGGAACTTCCCGAATTGCTTGAGTTGAGTCATGCACGCCACAAAAGGATCACTCATTTTTCATCAGGGATGAAGCAACGGCTCAAGTTAGGACTGGCCTTCTTCTCGGAAGTCAAGGCTGTATTCCTGGATGAACCCACCACAAACCTTGACAAGAAGTCCGTGGACTGGTATTGGAAGCATTTTGCCCCCCTAATGGGTGATTCGCTGGTTTTCATAGGCTCCAACCTCGAAAATGAGTATCCCCCGAATTCTACTAAAATCAATCTTTTGGAGTATAAATAGGTTACTTGCAAAAGGTAAGACCCATTAAACCTTAGGGATTTCGCATATTCTGAAGCCCTATTTTTCAAAAAGAATCTATATTTTAGTATGTTTGATTTAATATCAAGAAACTATGAAAAGCCTTAGGATACTGCTGGCAGTTGCTCTGATTGGAACACTGACTACATTTTCAGGATGTAAGTCTAATTCAGGCCCGGGCCAGACTCCACAGGATGCACAATTGGTGAAGCTTTCCAAGACATGGAAGTTTTCCAAAGTCACTTTGGATGGTACCGATCAGACAGGGTACAATAGCTTTCAATTGACTGTTTCAGGCACTGCAGGACAAACAACTTTTGGATACAGCACAACCGGAAGACCCTCGCTGAGCCCCTGGCCAGCTTCAGGAACCTTCACTTTTGTTGCTACTCCCGCTGATGCATTCTCCACCCAGCTGACCCGTGACGATAATCTTCCCATTACCTATGCCGTCAGCGACACACAATTGCAAATCACCTTCAATTATACTGGCGCTGGTTTTACAAGGGTGAACAACGTGAAGGGCAATTGGATATTTACCCTTATCCCCTAACCGCTAGCAAGAATTTGAGTGAGACCCTCGCCTTGCGGGGGTTTTTTATTTTAGAGTCACCAGCGTCATGCCATCTCCCCCGCGATCTGCATGCTCATCTTTAAATCCTGAAACCCCCTTTGCTTTTTTCAGATATTCGCGCACCACTTTTCGCAGCACACCTTCTCCTTTGCCATGAAGTATTTTTACTTCCGATTGTCCCAATAAGATTGAATCATCAACAAAACGCATGAGCAACTGGAGAACCTCCTCCACCCGCTTACCCCGGATGTCCAATAAGGGATAAAATGTTGATTGCCGTTGGTGAAGTTCCACTCCCCGCGTGACGGACTGCCCTGATTTTCCAGCAATAATGTCTTCCGTTCTTATCAACCGGTCGAGTTTAACCGAGGAGCGCATTTCACCAAACTGTACCATGGCGGTCTTGCCTTTAATGGAAAGTACGGTTCCTGTACCCTCGCCACCAATCATTCGTACTTTGTCTCCGGGGATGGGCGGCTCCGACTGATTTACGCTTCCCGGAGTCGCCGGCTTTACCTTCTTCTCCAATTCCTTGAGGCCATGTCGAACTTTTCTTGTTTCCTGCTTTTCTGCTTTGTTCTCACGAATATGACGAATCGTCTTCTCAATCTCCCGGTTGGTTTCATGCAACAGGCTGGAGGCTTCGGATTTCGCCCGGTTCAGAATTTCCTTTTTTTGTGATTCCAATTGAGCATTCAAAGTCTCATATTTATGTAGTGCGGAACCCAACTCTTTCTCTCTCAATTGAATTTCTCGTTCCTTTTCAGAAAGGAATTGCTTCTCCTCGGCAACCTCTTTCATCAAGGTCTCAAGTCCCGTAAGGTCTTTACCGATTATCCGTTCAGCGGCCTCAAGTGTTTCTGTTGACAATCCTGTTTTCCTTGCTATCTCAAGTGCAAAAGAACTTCCGGGTTGCCCAATCTCGAGCTTAAATAATGGCAGCAGGTGTTCCGTATCGAAGAGCATCGCGGCATTACGAATGCCCGGAAAATTACTCGCAAATACCTTCAGGTTGTAATAATGTGTCGTGGCCAATCCCCATGCCTTTCTATTTACTAATTGTTCAAGAACAGCCTGGGCAATTCCACCGCCAAAATTTGGATCTGTGCCAGAGCCGAGCTCATCCATTAATACCATAGCTGCTCCATCCGAGCGGCGGATAAAAAAGTCCATGTTCTTCAGGTGGGAGCTGTACGTGCTCAAATCGTTCTCAATGGATTGCTGGTCGCCAATATCGAGGAGAATTCTGGTGAAGAGGCCCATGACGGAATCCCCGTCTACCGGCACAAGCAATCCGCATTGAAGCATATATTGGATAAGACCCACCGTCTTCAGGCATACTGACTTCCCTCCGGCATTGGGGCCCGACACCAACAGAAAGCGATCCTCTTGCAGTAAGGAAACTGTGAGGGGCACAAGGGCGCGTTTGCCCTTCAGGGAAAGAAACAACAGTGGGTGCCTGGCATTACGCCAATTCAGTGCGGGACCTTTCTCGATAACGGGAAGCGTGGCCGCCAAATCCGCCGCATACTTTGCCTTCGACCTGTTGAAGTCCACCAAGGAGAGAAAATCATACCCCTGTTCAAGCTCAGGGAGGTGCTGACGGAGCAGTGACGTAAGTTCCTGAAGTAACCTTACAATCTCCTTGCGTTCTTCCAGTTCAAGGTCTCGTAAGTCGTTGTTTGCCTCCATGACTTCGCCGGGTTCAAGATAGACCGTCTGCCCGGTGGAGGATTGATCGATGATATATCCCTTTATTTTTCTCTTATGCTCGGCGATAATTGGGATAACAAGCCGGCCATCACGCACGGTTGGGTTTGATCCTTCAGGTGTCCAGCCGGCATCCCGGGCCTGACGCATAATCTGTTCAGCCACCCGTCTTACTTTCAGCTGTTCTTCCCGAAGCCGGCGTCTGATCCTTGCCAATTCGGAGGAGGCACTGTCCCTTACCAATCCTTCATCGTCGATTGTTTTGTTGATCGCGGTGAAAAGACCTTTGCCATCGCTTAGTTTAAGAGTGAGTTGAAATAAACCGGGGCATTGAGTCTGATTCTTTTGAAGAAATTGCCTGGACTGTTGGATCATCATCCAGGCTTTTGAGATTTTCAGAAAATCAATCCCCTCCAGAAAATTTCCCTCGATGGCAGCGGTTTGAAACCAAGTCAATGGATCATCATATGACGAAATGGAGAAATCTTCTCCCCGGTCAAGAATCTGTTTCGATTCAGCCTGCTGACGGAGAAGCGGGGCCAGTTGATCGTAGTCTGTAATGAAATGCAAAGCCAATACATGCTTGTGTCCGGGGTCACCAAGACAATATGCTCCAATTCTTTGACGGATCTGGTCAAAGCCGAGGCGGACCTCAAAGTCGTCCGGATAAATCATTCTCAGGGATTGACAGACGCCTTACGCAAGCGCTGTTCCCGCAGGCTCAGCGAATCGATCACTGCATCATAAACAACCTCCAGTTCGGATGGATGGTCAAGATAGTATTGGTACGATTTCTTGAGTACGGAATCTTGCAGGCTCTTTTTCCGCAACAGGGAGTCCTGAAAGGGTACGAACAACTTATACGCCGAGTCGTGGCCTAAAGACATCAGCTGCAATCTTGCTTCCGCCAGGTAGATATCAATCATCCAATCCACCATTTCCGGTCGGGAAAGGATACCTTGCGGCTGTTTTTCCTTCTTACACGATACAACAGTGCTCAAAAGCAGAATGACTACCAAGGCCAATAATCTCATACAAATCTTTCTTTTGGCGGGCGCAAATTACTCATATTTTAGCGCCTCTAAAATGATGCCGAAGTGAAAGAACTTCTCAAAAAACTGCGTAGATACGAAATTCAGATTCGCAAGGCCATCAACAGCCAGATGCAGGGGGATTTTCATTCCATCTTCAAAGGTTCGGGTTTGGAGTTCGACGATGTCCGTCCTTACCAGTATGGCGACGATATACGGTCGATCGACTGGCATGTATCCGCAAAAGGTCATGGCACGTATGTAAAGACCTTCAAAGAGGAAAAAGAACAAACAATATTCTTTATCCTGGACGTGAGCGCCTCCCAGAATATTGGAAGCCCCGGCAAGACCAAGTTTGACATTTCCATGGAAATATGCGGAGTCTTAGCGCTCTCCGGCGCCAAAGAGTCCAGTCAGGTTGGCCTGATCTGCTATTCCGATGAACGCGAAAAATTCATGAAGCCCAAGAAGGGTATCGGGCAGGCGTACGAAATCATTGCCAACCTCAACAAACTTCGCCCCCGCTCCACAAAAACAAATCTCGCCAAAGCTATTTCTTTTGCTCTGAACTCAGTGAAGCGGAAAAGCGTCATCGTTATGATTTCGGACTTTATTGATGAGGGTTACTATCATAATCTTCAATCTCTTGCGCGCAAGCATGATCTGGTGATCATTCAAATCACGGACAAAAGAGAAACCAGCTTGCCAAAACTCGGAATCATCCCGGTACTGGATAAGGAGTCGAACAAAACCCTTTGGATCAATACTTCCTTTGGGGATTTCCGAAACAGACTTACCAACACCCACACCGAGCGACGGGCAGAGCTCGAAAAATTCAGCCGGAAGCACCAAATCAATTACCTGAACCTGACCACCGACGAAGATTACGTGCCAAAGCTCCTGCGCCTGTTCAAAGTAAGAAACAAAACGCTAAAAACTTCGTAAGCTAAAGCACTGTGGAATTGAGTATGAAGGGAATAATTCGTTTTGCGTTTTTTGGCCTGTTGGGAACTTGTTCAGCCCTGGCTCAGGAACCCATTCAAGTGAGGGGACATTTTATCACCGACAGTGCCGGCATTGGTGAAGTCATACCCTATTCCCTTGCGGCACGATATCCAAAATCACAGCAGGTTCTGTTTCCAGATACCACTTTTTCTTTTGCCCCATTTGATATCGCAGGAAAGAAATACTTCGCTACCAGGTCTAATGCGGAGACCAGCTACGACAGCGTAGTGTATTTCCTCACCACTTTTGAAATTGACAGTGTACAAAGGCTGATGCTTCCGGTCTTCGTTCTTGCCAATAAAGACTGTGTTTCTGTATACTCCGCTCCTGACAGCATCAAACTTAATTACCGGGTGGCGGCAGTTCCGGATTCCGTATCCGTGGAGCGGCTACCCCTCAAGACCAACACCGCCTACCAAAAGGTCAAATGGATACTGAATTATCCTCTGGTTCTTTTGGCAGGGACCATTCTGGTTGTAGCAGGTGTTGTTGTGTGGATCGTATTTGGCAAGCGCATCCGGAAATACTTTGTGTTAAGAAGGCTTCAAAAAGAATACAATGGATTCATCCTGCGTTTCAACCAGGCACTTGACAAACTTTCCGGAGACTTTAATGGCAGAAAGGCGGAGGAGGCGTTGGTAGTATGGAAGCGTTATATGGAGGATCTTGAGAATAACCCGTACACCAAATTCACTTCACGGGAAATCATAAGGGTGATGAGCGATCCGCATTTGGACAATGCCCTTCGGTCCATCGATCGGGGCATCTACGGTGGACTTTCATCTTCGATGGATTCCTTCAGGTTTCTGCAGGCCTACTCCGAGCAGCGGTATCACAAAAAGGAGGCAGAGGTAAAGCATGGATAACCTGAACTACTGGTCATTGGATTGGTTCTCACTGTCGACCCTGCGTGCCTTCACCTGGACGAATTCCCTCTTCCTTTATGCCATTGCCCTCGTCCCGTTCCTGATTATGGTGCGATGGATATGGAGATATTTCTTCAACCAAAAGCTGCCTGTGGCCTTTACCAAAGCTGATCTGAAGACCTCCCAAGGCACCTTGCTGAGGCTCGTGCCCGAAATTCTCCTGGCATTGGTGCTTGCCTTGCTGCTCATTGCCTTGGCCCGCCCTCAGAAGACAAATGAAAAAGTGGAGCAATGGACAGAAGGTATCGACATCATGCTTGCCATCGATATCTCCCAGTCGATGCAGATCGAAGATTTTACACCCAATCGCCTGGAGGCAGCCAAGAATGTGGCACGCGATTTTATCAAAGGTCGGATGCAGGACCGAATTGGAATCGTAGTTTTTTCCGGAGATGCTTTTTCCCTCACGCCGCTCACCACCGACTACTCCCTTCTCAACGCCTATCTCAATGAATTGAATTTCGATATGATTGAAAGCCGCGGTACCGCCATTGGCAGCGCACTTGCCGTGGTGACCAACCGGATGCGCGAATCAAATTCAAAATCCAAAGTGTGCATTCTCCTCAGTGATGGGGACAACACGGCTGGGAATATTGATCCCATCACCTCCGCTGAACTTGCTGCGGCATACAACATCAAGATGTATACCATCGTCGTCGGAAAAGAAGGCATGGTACCCTTTGGCAAGGATTTTTTTGGAAGGCCAAATATGGTGGAGAACACGGTGGATGAATCCACCATGCGTAAAATTGCTCAAATTGGATCCGGAGAATTTTTCCGTGTAACCGACAATCAGGCGCTTCTTCAGGTATTCAAAAAAATCGACCAATATGAAAAGGCCGAAATCAAGGAGACGCGATTTAAGGACACGACCGATTTCTATTTTATCTATCTGCGGTGGGCCATTGCGTTGTTCCTTCTTTGGCTGTTGATGAAATCAACATTCCTTAGCAACGTCCTCCAGGACTAGCCAAAGGAAATTGTTTTCGCCACGTAAATAAGCCTGCCTCCAAAAACAATAAGTACGATACCGAGTATGATGTTCATGATCATCAATGAACGATGTGTCAGCAGAAGCCTGAGTTTGCCGGCCAGGTACGCCTTCAGGATATCAGTAGAAAGAATGGTACCCAGCATGGCGGAAAAAAACAGACTGAAATCTCCGGGGCCGGAGTAACCAAAATTAATCGTTGCCAAACTTACCGTTCCTATCCAGAAGAAAAGCACCATGGGGGTCATCCCATTGATGATAAATCCCTTAATCATGTAGCGATAAAATTTTTTCTCTACAATGGGTCCGGAGACTTCCTCTGATCTCTTTCGGCTCTTTACGACGAGATGATACATTCCAAAGCCAATCAGGATTGCGCCACCAACGTAAGCCATGTATATTTTCAGGTTTGAATTGACCATGACCTGCGCCAATCCCAAATAACTTATAACGACGTATAGGATGTCGCTCAGTGAAACACCAAATGCCACGAGAACGCCTTTCCAAAAACCCCGTTCAATACT
This sequence comes from Cytophagales bacterium, assembly GCA_025358885.1. Lineage (GTDB taxonomy): Bacteria > Bacteroidota > Bacteroidia > Cytophagales > Cyclobacteriaceae > ELB16-189. Next base: position 9,533 of record JANYHW010000008.1, read on the forward strand.
GGTTTGAATGATGGTAAAGAAAACCGGTCCAACCAGGAAGGTCAACACGATACCCAGTTGAATGCCATTGAAAACAATCTCCATTACTTTTTCAGGAAAGACTCCCAATCTTCCAATTGGGCGGGTTTGAGGACACGAGGGAATTTATTCTGGCCGCCGACCTTTCCTTTGGATTCCATCCACGCGTAGAAAGTGCTGACTGGCACAACGTCCACATTCACATCTTTCAATGCCGCACTCCGTTCCACAGCATAATCATCGTTGAGTTGTTTCAGAAAGTAATCGAGTCGTTCTCTAAGCAATTTCACATCTACTTTATTGTCGGTGCCAATAAACCAATGGTGCGCAAAGAGTGAACCATGAGGTATGCCCGCAACTGCAAATTCCTTGATGTCGATGTTCAATTCATTAGAGACCAATTCAACGGCCTTGTTCATGTTATCCACGGACAAATGCTCGCCGCACAAACTCAAAAAATGTTTTGTCCGACCGGTAATTACAATTTCACACTCTTCTATGTTGGTGAACTTGATCACATCGCCAATTAAGTATCGCCAAGCCCCTGAGCAAGTGGATAAGAGCAGTGCATACTCCTTTCCTTCTTTTACCTCGTCGATGATAACTGTTTTGGCATCTGCTTTTAGTTCCCCTGTCGGTTCGAAATTGTCGTCGTTGAAGGGGACGAACTCATAAAAGATGCCATTATTCAGGACTAGTTTCATTGATCGGAGCCTTGGCTCTGCCTGGTAGGCCACAAATCCTTCTGACGCCAGGTAGGTTTCTATGTAGTTGATGGGGCGACCAAGGAGTCTTTCGAACCCTTTGCGGTACGGATCAAAGGATACTCCGCCATGAACATACACCTGCAGGTTCGGCCAGATCTCGTGGATGTTCTTTACTTTATGGTGAGCAATAATCCTTTCCAGGAGGATTTGTATCCAGGCCGGTACACCCACGATGATGCCGATGTCCCAATCGTCTGCCTTCCGTGTAATCTCTTCAAGTTTCGCTTCCCACTTCCTGGTTTTTGCTATTTTCTTGCCGGGCTTATAAAAATGCTGAAACCAAAATGGCAACCGTGCAGCCTGAATGCCGCTCAAATCTCCTTCGAAGTAACTGCCCTTCCTGTTGAGGTGGGTGCTGCCGCCAATCATGAGAATGCCTGCTTCAAAAAACTTGGTGGGCAGATCATATTTCGACAATGACAGAATCTGGCGGATACTCGTCTTTTGTATCGCCTTGGTCATGTCCTTCGTCACCGGGATATATTTTGACGCCGCATCCGAAGTCCCAGAGCTTAGCGCAAAGTATTTTACCCTTCCAGGCCAGCAGATGTTCTTGGCTCCCTTAAGAGCCAACTGCCACCAATCTTTGTAAATCTTATTGTAATCATGCAGGGGAATTCCCTTGAAATGTTTGTAAAACTCTTTTGGTCCCCGACGGAATGACTTCAGGATGCTTTGAAAGTTATAGTATTTACCAAACTCCGTATGACTTGCCGTAATCAATAACTCCTTTAAAACGTTCTTCTGGAGCTCAAATGGGGTTGCATACTCTTGCTCGAGATTTTCACGAAGTTTTATCCCTCTTTTCAGCAACGTACCGAGGATAGCCATATTTTTGTCAGGGATTGTAAAAGGTTAAAGATAGAATGGGAATCAAAAATAACATAGAGAAATTCCGGTCCGAGCTAAAACCATATGGCGCAAAATTAATTGCGGTCTCCAAAACCCATCCAGCGGAGAAAATCAGGGAGGCGTATGAGTCCGGTCAAAGGATTTTCGGAGAAAACAAGGTTCAGGAGATGGTTGAAAAGCAATCGCAACTTGCCCCTGACCTCGAGTGGCACCTCATCGGACACCTTCAGCGAAACAAAGTCAAATACATTGCCCCATTCGTTTCCCTTATTCATTCGGTGGACTCAATGAAGTTGCTGGACGAAATCAACAAACAAGGAAAAAGGTACAACAAAGTGATTCCATGCCTGCTACAGGTATATATTGCCAGGGAAGAAACCAAGTTTGGCCTGGATTTTCGCGAACTCTATCAATTCATCCAGGCACCGGAAGTAAAGACTTATGAATTTGTATTGGTCAATGGACTGATGGGCATGGCCACACTGACCGAGGAAGAGACCCAAATCCGTGATGAATTCCGGTCCCTCCGGCAAGTGTTTGATGAACTGAAACAACTGTCCCTTCCATCCAACTTCAACATGAAGGAATTATCCATGGGCATGAGTTCCGACTACCAGATTGCATTGGATGAGGGGAGCACCATGGTCAGGATTGGCACTGCGATTTTTGGCTCAAGGAAAATATCTGATGAACCATCATAAATCAACAGCAAATGAAGATGACACAATATACAATTCTGATGGTAGCCGCTCTTTTAGGGGCGCTTGCAGTAGGGCTTGGAGCATTTGGAGCACACGCACTGAAATCAACCCTGGAAGCGAATGGGAGATTGGATACCTATGAGCTGGCGGTGCGCTATCAATTCTACCATGTTATGGCTTTGCTGGCAACAGGTATACTCGTAGATAAATTTCCATTGCTGAGTTTATCTGCATGGTTATTCATTGTAGGGATTATCGTGTTCAGCGGAAGCTTGTACACCCTGGCATTGACAGGTCAAAAATGGTGGGGAGCTGTAACCCCCATGGGTGGAGTAGCCTTTATTGCCGGATGGCTTTACTTTCTTTGGGCCGTGTATAAGGCCAGATAGGGCTAGTTCGGGGTCTTCTTTTCTACCACATTGGCAGTAAAAGATATTTGCCCACCCTCAGGATTCACAACATTGGAAACTACCGTGACTACTTTATTCTGTTTGCCAAATTTTCCCAGGCTGTTGAAGGCAACCGTAATTTCTCCCGATTGACCCGGCGTAATCGGATCGCGGGCCCAACCTTTAGGCGTGGTGCATCCGCAAGTTACCTGGACGTTTGTGATAATGAGTGGCTCATTACCGGTGTTTTTAAACTTGAAGGTGTGCTCAACCTTGTCGCCCTGAGCGACGTCCCCAAAGTCATGCGTCGATTTTTCCCATGAAATCACAGGCCCCTTCCCTTGGGCAAGTGAACCAAGTGCTACACTTATGGTCATCAGGACAAAAAATAACCCCTTCATAGTCCGTGATTTTTTACAAATTTAGGCATTCAGGACCATAACGCATTACATCACATTTGTGGATAAATCTATTGTAGAAATATATGGGAATAAAGTCAGAACACGGGTCTGCGGGCTTTGCTGGCAAGGAGATAGCCTGCTCATGGTAAATCACAGGGGGTTGCATGATCATGACTTTTGGTCTCCCCCGGGTGGAGGCATCGTTTTCGGGCAGTCTGCAGAATCAAATCTTGTAAGAGAATTCAAAGAAGAAACGGGCCTGGACATCCGGGTTGAACGATTCCAATTTGCCTGTGAATTTGTCCACCCTCCCCTCCACGCCATTGAGCTCTTTTTTCTAGTAGGGGTTGTCGGGGGAGAATTGGAATTGGGGCGCGACCCTGAGATGCCAGAAAAGGAGCAGATCATCAAAGATGTAAGATTCCTCTCATGTAACGAGATTGAAAGTATGCCCGAAAGTCAGAGGCACGGAGTCTTCAGATTGGCCAAAAACAGAGAAAAAATCCTGAACCTGCAGGGTTATTTGATAATTTAGAATGAAATACCCCCATTGATCCAAAAAACTGAAAATTGAGCTTAAAAATCTCAAAAAACGAACTTATTATTGCAAGCTAAACCTGAACCACAATGAACCTGACGAAAATCCTCACGGTAGTTTTATTTACAATCAGCCTTGTCCTTGGGTATTACTTATATAGTGGCGTCCAGAAGGTTATTGACGATAAGGCCATTATTGAATCTACTGAATTTGCCGTTATTGAGAAGCTGATGTTGATCCGTGAAGCGGAATCCGTGTATCAGGAACAATTTGGCAAGTACACAGGAAGCTGGGATAGTTTGGCGCGTTTCATTGAAACGGGAAAAGTACCTATCCTCCAAAGAAGAGAAGAAATCAAGCAAAAGGCCTACGGCGGTGAAGAGGTGGTAATCCACGTCGACACCCTCGGTTTTGTTTCTGCAAAGGAGAGTATCTTCAAAAAGAACTACTCCATGAATGCGACGGAGAACGGCGTTTTTGAAGGGTATAAAGTCAAAGAGGGTGATGAAGTCATAAAGAACCAGAAAGCTTATAGTATAAAAGTTGGCGAACGCAGAAACGAACCACCTTTTCAGGAAAAAGGTACAATTGACAGCCTCGCTGCAGTTAAGCCTGGTGAATCTGTAATCAAAGGCAAGGTGCTTATTTACTATTCGGATTATGTTTTCAACAAGAACACCAATCTTAGCAAAATCGGGGAAGTTCCAGGCCATCCTGGTCTTCTGTTTGATATCTATGTGAAGAAGATTGACCGCAACGGTGTGTTGGTGGATGTAATTGAGGTGAAAGACCCGAAGCCGATCGATCCAAGGCGTAAGGAAAGCAACGATCAGAAGACCCGCAAGCCACTGCGATTTGGCTCGCGCACAGATGTTGCTACAGCCGGAAACTGGGAATAACTGCATATTTTGTCATCCATTGCTGCGCGCCATAAGCTGATCAAGAAGATCAAAGACGAGAAGTTTGATGAGGATAATCTTCACCGTTATATTCTACTGACTCAAATTGGCGCAAAAGACTTTCAGGCGGCAGTCATCGACAGCGATGACAACCGCCTGATTTTTTTTGAAGACTACGTTTTTAATGAGGTCAACTCTCAGGCAGAACTTCAGACAGCCATCCAGGCTCTATTTGATTCCCATGAATATCTTTCAGCCGGCTTCTGGAAAGAGGTGAGGATTTCAATTAAGAACAACAAGTTCATCCAGGTCCCTTCTTCCCTGTTCATCCCCGATGCAGCCGGGGAATATCTAAGGTTCAATGCGGTCATTGACCCTGGAACAGAGTCCATCAAATCATGCCAAAACCACCGAACAGATGCTGTAACAATTTTCGCTTTGCAAAAAGATATGCTTCAATGGCTTGAGAAAGTATATGCCAACACGACGGTCCACACCTTTCATCAATCCAGCGCCCTGATCGAAGGCGTGTTGGCCGCTGCCAAAAGCGATGGAAACAATCCTTTGTATGTGTATGTCGACCGCTTTAAACTTCATGTGTTGTTTGTCAAAGAGGGAAAGCTCATTTACTACAACCAATTCCAGATCAAACAATTTACCGACTATGTAAAATACATCATGTTGGTGATGAAAGCCATGGGGATGAATCAGGAAACCAGTCGTGTTATTCTGTGGGGGTATATAGGAAAGAATTCACCTCACTATCAGGAGTTCATCAAGTATGTAAGAAATGTGTCCTTCGGCGATCGTCCGGCACACCTGCGGTTCGGTTACTTGTTTGATGAAATCCAGGAACACCATTATTTCGACTTATATTCCCTCCACTTGCTCACGGCATGAAACGTGTTGCCCTCTTCCCTGGATCCTTCGACCCTTTCACCAAAGGACATGAAGATATTGTGCTAAGGGGCCTGGTCCTGTTCGATGAGATAATTGTTGCCATTGGCTACAACAGTCAGAAAGACCACCGTTATTTCAAGATCGATTTCATGATTGAAAAAATTCAGGAGACATTTTCAAAATATCCACAGATCAGTGTAATCACCTATTCGGAGCTGACGGCTGAGCTGGCGCGCAAGCAGAATGCCAATTACCTCCTGCGGGGCCTGAGGAACACCACCGATTTTGAATATGAGAATAGCATTTCGCAGGTCAATCGATACCTGAATAGCCAGCTGGAATCTGTCTTTCTGATCACTTCCCCTCCTTTTGCTGCCATCAACTCATCGATTATCCGGGAAGTTCACCGCTACGGCGGAGATGTGTCTCCCTTACTGCCGTATAAACTTTAACGGCCGGAGTCCGCCTTTTCTGTGATCCTGTAGTACTCTTCAAATACGAACCGTATCGACTTGTAGGAATTTTCAAGGGCATGATAGACTTCTTTCTCCGTCATCCACCGCACATCTTCAATATCTTCTTCCACCCTCGGTTTTATTTTTGAATCATCGATCAGTTCCATGACATACCAGCGTGTCTTTTTAAGCATGCTGTTTCTGTTCATGGTGTAGGTATGCCACGTGGTACATATCTTCTTACCCACTTTGACGGTCACATTGCATTCTTCCTGTATCTCCCGCTCTGCCGTGCGTTTGTATTCTTCCCCACTCTCTTTCTTGCCCTTTGGCAAATCCCACTTCTTCATGCGGTAGATCATCAGGAAACGTTCCTTTTTCTTGATGAGACCACCGGCAGCCCTCACTACCTTGTACTTCTTCTTCAGAAAGACCTTGACCGCCTCGTAATCATCCACCGTCAAATCAAGAGAAAGCAGGTTTGTGGGCACCTTTGAGTTTAGCAAATCCAATATAGAATTAAGGTCATTTACGCTGGCCTGCTTGATCCAAACATGGTTGATCAATTTAACTTTCGTAATAGGCTCTTTGGGCGCGTTGATCTCGTGATTAAAGTTGCCTTCCCCGGGTTGTGTGCCCGGCTCCCAGATGCGGACAGGGATATCGTTAACGAATAGGTTCATGCATACTTTACACTGCAAAAACACGAATATTTTTCAATCCGGCAACCCGTTTAGGTCACTTTTTGAAATCAAGTCATTGGCGAGGTGTTACAACCCGACTTTTATTCTCCAGATTCGGTTTTGCCTTCCGCTCCCAATATGTTTGGTCTGATGGCATTTCCTGATAAATTGCCATTCCTATGGCAATCCATATTAATGAAACCACGGCCGGTCCTGTTGCTTCCAAATTGATGGAAATCGGAGCCATCAAACTGAACCACGAAAAACCCTTCACCTGGAGCAGTGGATGGAAATCCCCAATCTATTGCGACAACCGGTTGAGCCTTTCCTATCCTCCAGTTCGGACCTTCATTAAAGTTGCTATGGCCGATGTGATCCGCAAGAAATTCGGGAGGGCTCAATTGGTAGCTGGCGTGGCAACAGCTGGAATTCCTCAGGGAGTGTTGGTGGCCGACGAATTGAAGCTGCCCTTCGCCTACGTAAGACCTAAACCGAAAGACCATGGAATGGAGAATCTGATAGAGGGGAAAGTAGAGAAAGGCCAGTCGGTTGTCCTGATTGAGGACCTGATTTCAACCGGGGGAAGTTCCCTGAAGGCGGTTACTGCACTGCGGGAAGCCGGCGCCAAGATCGCGGGAATGGTGGCCATCTTCACGTATGGATTCGATGCAGCGGTAACAAGCTTTGAAAAGGAAAATGTGGACCTTGTTTGCCTAAGTGATTTTAATCACCTCCTTCAGGAGGCGTTGAGCAAGAAATTCATTAATGAAGACCAACTGAAATATATTAAGGCCTGGCGTTCTGATCCGGCACAATGGAAATAGCGACAACAATGGAGAAAAAAAACAAAATTCTGGTACTCACCGGTGGTGGTGACTGCCCTGGTCTCAATGCGGTGATCCGCGGAATAGCCAAACGGGCCCGAAAGGAAAAAGATTGGGAAGTGTATGGAAGCATTGAGGCCTTCAATGGTGTCTTTAGCGAACCTACAGAAATCATCAAGCTTAACCGGCGTGCAACGGCAGGAATTCATGTCCGGGGAGGTACAATCCTGAAAACCACCAACAAGGGCAACCCGATGAAATTTCCGATGCCCCAACCGGATGGTACATTCAAGATCATCGACCGCACACAAGAGCTGGTGGACAGGATCAAGAAACTTGGCTTCGAAGCTGTGATCAACATCGGCGGCGACGGCTCACAGCGGATTTCACAAGCCCTTCATGAGAAAGGACTGAATATCATTGGTGTCCCGAAAACCATAGATAACGATTTGTCCGCTACAGACCTTACGTTCGGTTTTCAGACAGCTGTGCAAATTGCGACAGACAGTTTTGATAAATTGGTCACCACCGCCGAGAGTCACCACCGGGTGATGATCATGGAAGTGATGGGACGCGATGCGGGATGGATTGCCTTGCACACCGCTATTGCAGGAGGCGCTGAGGTGTGCCTCATTCCCGAAATACCCTACGACATCAACAAGGTTGTCAAACGCATCAACCTTCGCTACAGGGGTGGAAGAGGGTTTGTCAATATCGTCGTCTCGGAAGGGGCTAAGCCAAAAGATGGAACCGTGACTGCCACCGCAGGAGAAAAAGGTTCTGAACATGTCCGGTTAGGTGGCGTTGCTTACCAACTTTCAAGACAACTAAAGGACGCTGGCTGTCACGCAGAAATTCGTGAAACCGTGTTGGGTCATGTTCAACGTGGTGGAAGCCCCCTTGCCTTTGACAGAGTTCTCGCATCCCTCTTTGGCGTACATGCTTTTGAGTTGGCACTTCAGAAAAAATTCGGGCGCATGGTATCTTATAAAAACAATACCATCACATCGGTCACCCTGGAAGAAGCCACCAAAGAACCGAGCTTTGTAAACAAGAGCTCCTATATCGTGAAGGCCGCCAAAGGGCTAGGCATAGCTTTTGGCGATTGAACGAAACTCTTACCCATAACTATTTATCAAATGAAAACATTGAATGACATTAACTTTACAGGAAAGCGCGCCCTCATCCGTGTTGACTTCAACGTACCTCTGGATAAGAGTTTCCACGTCACAGACGACAACCGGATTCGCGCGACCATACCTACTATTGCCTTCATTCTGAAAAACGGTGGAAGCTGTGTGCTAATGTCGCACCTGGGCAGACCAAAAGATGGACCAGATGCAAAATACTCTCTTAAACATACAATGACGACCCTGGAGAAACTCCTGGGTCGTTCGGTTCAGTTTGCCAACGACTGCATAGGAGACGAGGCCAAAACGAAATCATCAGGACTAAAAGCAGGCGAAGTTTTGCTCCTGGAAAATCTCCGGTTTTACAAAGAAGAGGAAAAAGGCGATCAGGGGTTTGCGGAAAAGTTATCGAAGCTGGGGGATATTTATGTGAATGACGCATTTGGTACTGCACACCGTGCACATGCCTCCACCACGATCGTTGCACAGTTCTTCAAAGAAAACTGCGCCGGTCTTGTCATGGCCGCCGAACTGAGCAATGCCAAAAAAGTGATGGAAAATGCGGCCAGGCCTTTCACAGCAATTATGGGCGGAGCCAAAATATCCGACAAGATCCTCATCATCGAGCAACTCCTCGACAAAGTCAACCACCTCATCATCGGCGGCGGTATGTCATACACATTCTTTAAGGCGCTTGGCGGAAACATCGGAAAGTCGCTTGTAGAAGAAGATAAACTTGCTCTCGCGAAAGAACTGATACAAAAGGCCAAGGTCAAGGGTGTAGAACTTCACCTCCCCATCGATTCCATAGCGGGCGACAAATTTGATGCAGCCGCCAATACCCAGGTTGTTAGCAATACCTCCATTCCTGATGGATGGATGGGCCTGGATATTGGACCTCAGGCTCAGGCCGTATTTTCGAAAGTGATTGAAAGTTCGAAGACTATCCTGTGGAATGGCCCTATGGGTGTCTTTGAAATGAAGAAATTTGAAGCCGGGACAAAATCTGTGGCCGAAGCCGTTGTTCGCGCAACAGAAAAAGGCGCCTTTTCTTTAATTGGTGGCGGTGATTCGGCAGCGGCTGTAGCTCAATTCGGATTTAGCGATAAGGTGAGCTATGTTTCTACCGGTGGAGGTGCACTGCTGGAGTACTTCGAGGGCAAGGTGTTGCCAGGCGTGAAAGCCCTGGATTAACGTGCCTCAAAAGCTGATGCACGGCCAGACCGGAATTTCCAAGTTGTGATTTATGGCTAAGTCTCCATGGACTCAACGACGCTTGCTTTTGATTATGGGTGCTGTCCTGGTACTCTCATCAATAGTTTTCTTTCAATATTCTAGAACTCCGCAGGGCAACACGAATGAGCTGCCTAAGTCAGACAAAAAAAAGGTATGGGTAGCACCTGACACGGCATCCATTCCAAAAAGCAAGGAAGGTGACCGCATCCGGTACGGTCGGGATTTAATCGTTCGCACCTCAAAGTACCTGGGTCCGCAAGGCCTGGTGATGAACATCAGCAATGGGATGAACTGCCAGAATTGTCACCTTGAAGCTGGCACAAAAGCATTTGGTAACAACTACGGATCGGTGGCCTCCACCTACCCGCTCTTCAGACCACGGTCGGGAAGGTTAGAATCGATTGAAAAAAGAATCAACGATTGCCTGGAACGAAGCCTGAATGGCAAACCGCTCGATTCACTGTCAAAGGAAATGAGGGCAATAGTTGCCTACATGGAATGGCTCGGACACGATATTCCCAAAGGACATAGAGCAATGGGTTCGGGGTTGGTTGAACTTCCCTGGTTGACCCGGGCGGCAGATCCCGCGAGGGGAAAGAGTATCTACATTCAGAAATGTCAAATCTGTCATGGCAACAAAGGAGAAGGATTAAAAATATCCATAGATGGGCCTTACATCTATCCTCCCATGTGGGGAGAAAACAGTTTCAATACGGCCGCCGGTTTATATCGCATCTCCAACCTGGCGAAGTACGTCCGGGCCAATATGCCCAATGGGGCGACCTATGAAAAACCGATACTTTCAGAGGAAGAGTCGTGGGACATTGCTGCTTACGTGGTGAGTCTCCCGAGGCCGAAGAAATATTTCCGGCAGGATTGGCCTAATATCCTGTTGAAGCCGATAGATCATCCGTTCGGGCCGTATGCAGACAAGTTTGATGAAGAGCAGCACAAATTCGGCCCCTTTATACCTATCGCGAAAGCAACAAGAAACTAATTGTGATACTTATGAAATATTTTATCCTAACCCTTTCCACTATCTTATCGCTCACCGTTTCAGCACAACGCCCAAGTGAGGTAGTTGATACCAAAGACCACAAAATCGTCATGCAGTTCTCGGTAGGCGATTCACTGGAGCAAGTATCTATCATCGGACAAGTAGGAAACATCCGTACCGCGTGGCCCAATGCAACGATTGAGGTGGTGTGTCACAGTTCAGGGTTGGACTTGCTTACAACAAAAAAATCAAAGGCTGCCAAATCGATAGAAGAGCTGTCTTCGAAAGGTGTTGTCTTTGCTGCCTGCAATAACACCATGCGCCGGAGGAACCTGAAGAAAGAGGACATGGTGCCTGCGGCCGTTATAGTACCCTCCGGCATGTTGGAATTGGTCACGAAACAGGAAGAGGGTTGGGCTTACCTTAAAGGCGCTCACTGAACCAAATTTATTTTCAGAGTTAAGTCTTTCTCAACACCCAATACTCATCATACTTGATCAACCCCTGGTCCACCAACTCCCTGACGACCTCGATGAACAGGTGATGATCATGTGGATTAACTAACCGCTCTAATTCGTCCACAGTCATGGGTTTTTGGGAAAGCAATTGATTGACCCTCTGCTCATATTCTATAAATGATCCCTTATCATCCTTCTTTTTCTTTTCCATGCACACATCGCATTTGCCACACGTCTCGAAGGAGGGCTCATCAAAATAGTCCAGCATTACCTGCATGCGGCAACGGCGTGTCTGTTCAGCGAAGTCAATCATGGCCTCCGATTTAGCAAGGGCGAGGTCCCGCCGTTCCGACAATCTTTTGCTGTTCAATGACAGGTGTTGAGCATCCTGGCGTGCGACCACAAAAGTGATCTGAGGTTTCTCAGAGGCCGGCTCATAGGTAAGAATTTGAAGTTTTGAAAGCTGATCCAACAAAGCGGCTACCCCGGGCCCGGAGATCTTCAGGCTCTTGGCAATTGCACTTTCTGCCAGCGGGACGAAATCTGAAAACAACTCTGCCCCGTGCAGTCGCAACAACGACTTAATCAAGGGATCGAATTTTTCATTGGCGACCTGAAATTCGTAAAGCCGCGACTTGTCAATCTGGATGTGGACCCGTGAAGGACGATAGAAACTCTCGCTCAAAAGGACCAATCCCTCCTCTTCGAGCTTTTTCAATGCGGCAAAAGCAGCTGCTGATCGAAAACCAAACCGAACACAAAACTCCTCCAGGTCAAATTCGTAGCTCTCCCCTTCACTGCTTCCTTCTGCCACCTGGAAATAATTGGCCAGCGCCTGGTATATCTTTTTGAGATACTCAATAGAGGGATGTGACTGCAGAACTTTGTTGCGCAGGGATGCTACATCCGATTCATGGAAGACCAAAGCGGCGTATGACTTCTTGCTGTCCCGGCCAGCCCTTCCTGCTTCCTGGTAGTACGCTTCAAGGTTCTCCGGCAAGTCCATGTGAATCACCGCGCGAACATCTGGTTTATCGATCCCCATGCCAAATGCGTTGGTGGCAACCATTACCCGTTTTGCGTTGTTAATCCACTCCTCTTGTCTCAGCATCCTCGTGGCATGCGTCAGCCCGGCATGATAAAAAGTCGTCTTGATGTTTTGTTGTTCAAGCCAGGCACTCATTTCCACTGCTCCTTTCCTGGACCGCATGTAAACGATCGCGCTTCCCGGAACATGCCGCAGGATTTCTAATAATTTCTTTTCCTTGTGTTCTGTTTTTCTAACTACGAAAGAAAGATTTTCTCGCGCGAAACTCTTTTGAAAGACAAGAGCATCATTCATTCCCAGTTTTTGGATGATGTCTTCTTTCACCACTTTGGTCGCGGTAGCCGTGAGGGCCAGAAAGCGGACATCCGTCTTTATCTCCCTCAACGATGCGATCTGCAAATACGGAGGACGAAAATCATATCCCCATTGAGAAATGCAGTGAGCCTCGTCAACGGCAATCAATGAAACATTCATTTTGCGAAAGCGGGCCAGGAAGAGTTCAGTCTGCAATCTTTCCGGGGACAAGTATAAGAACTTGAACTTGCCATACACACAATTGTCAAGGGCAATGTCCATCTCGCGCCGTCCCATCCCGGAGTAAACGGCGAGGGCAGGAATTTGTCTGCTACGTAGTTGTTGCACCTGATCCTGCATCAGGGCAATTAGCGGGCTAATCACCAGCGTAATTCCCTCCAACATCATCCCGGGAACCTGAAAGCACACCGACTTACCCCCACCCGTAGGCAGGAGGGCAACTACATCCTTCTTCTCCAGGACTGCCTGAATAATTTCCCGCTGCGGGTTTCTGAAGTGCTGATGACCCCAATATTTTTGCAGGATGGATTCTGGTGACGACAAGGTGGTGTGATTATTCTGGACCTACTACCATGTCAGGGGTCGCTTGTCAAGAAAGGCGGTAATTCCTTTTTTACAATCTTCTGTTGCACGGGCATTGGCATTCTGTCTGGCAGCAAAGTCAAGCGCTTCTTCCAGGGATAAATGCTGCACATCTGCCATCATACTCTTTGTCAGTGCCAGGGATTGACCGGACGCACCCTGGATAAGACTCAGGGCAAAGTTCACAGTATCCACACGGAGATTGGATTTCTCCGATAGTCTATACACAATTCCAAGTCTATTGGCCTCCTCTGCGCTGATCAGGTTTCCGGTAAGGAGGAGTTCTTTGGCGCGAGCCTCACCAAGTTTTCTCAGGAGGAAGATCATGACCATGGCAGGTACGAACCCAATCTTTACTTCGGTATAACCGAATTTTGCCTCTGGAGCAGCAAAAACAAAGTCGCAGACTGTTATTAACCCACAACCACCCGCCAGGGCAGGTCCTTGCACTTCTGCAATTATCACTTTCTTCAGTTTGTACATCAGCAGAAGCAATTCCTTTAGATGGACTGAATCGGCAAGGTTTTCTTCATAGGAATTTTGCTGCAACTTCTGAAGATAGGCCAGGTCAGCGCCTGCACAAAATGCTTCACCATTGGCGCGAAGCACGATTACTTTTACAGAATCATCCCATTCAGCCATTGAAAATGCGCTCTTCAATTCGCCCACCATCTCCGGACTAAGGGCATTCCTTTTCTCGGGTCGGTTGAGGGTAATGGTTCCGATGCGGTTGTTAACAGAATATTCAATGAGGGCCATAAATGTTTATATCAGTTTAAAGATACTAAAAGACCGTACATTAGGAGACTTCATAATCTGTGCTAGTCCATTGACTCCACACGCTGGCGTTATGATTTTAGCGTGGTATTTAATCTGTGGCAAGTAACTGAAATTTCTTAGTCACAGGTTAGATAAATTCTCTCTGATGATCCTCTCGGTATCAGGCTACAATTGAACAAGAAATGCTCCCTGTCGTAGTACTGAGTAACAAGATTTTTGGGCTTTCGCGGCCTGCCTTTCTAGTCTCATGCAGTACTTAAAAGAATTACTTCCATCCAAAATAAGATTCTTAAAGTCTATGTGATCAGATACTTCTTGAAGCGAGCTGAGGGCATCATTGCTGACGACGAGATAGTCCACCTTGAGTTGCTCAGGCAGCTGGAAATCGCCAGATCGAATCCACATAAACGTTTTCTTATGTACCCGGTAATAATGAAGGCCATGAGACGATGTGCCTGGAATTGACATGGACGAACCTGTTACAAAATGGCGAGCAATCTGATTGGGCTGAATATGAAATTTTATTTTCTGATAGTCCTGAAGCAAGGATGAATCAGCAGCAAGATAAGACTTGCCCTCCACCCCCCACTCCATCCCCCGATGCCCCTGAATCCTGTACACAATCCAGCGTGGCTTTATGTTGTCATGAAATCTAAGCCACGATACAAGGGAAAACATTAGCACACAAACAAACATGAAGACCAGGTAATTGAATTTTCTGAATTGTACGAGCAATACGCTACCCAGGATGAGAAGGAACAGCACGTAACATTGGATGGTACTGATCGAAAGACGGTCAATAACACTCCACGGCAAACGTTCTGTAAGAAATATGCCTTCGTTCATCAACCAGGCAAACCATTCCAGGGCTGTTGCGAGCCAGGATCCAAGGAGGGCAAAAGGACTTATTAGAAGTAAGAGAATTCCTCCAACCAATACGACACAAGACGCCGGGATAACAAACAAATTGGATACAAGGAAGTAGAGCGGAAACTGATGAAAATAATAAATACCCAGTGCAAGAGTTGCTATTTGTGCAGCAATGGAGACCGACGAAATTTGCCAGGCCCAGTGCAGAAATGCATTGGGTGCCGCCCAGAGGTTCTGAATTGGCCGTTGCAAATAAACAATGCCTAATACCGCCAGGTAAGAAAGTTGAAACCCAACTGACATCAACAGAAAAGGATCATAGAGGAGGAGGCACAACGCTGACGCCGCCAAGGTGTTGTAGATATTGGTATTTCTGCCCAGCGGCTTCGAGATGGCCACAAAGGAAAACATCGTCACGGCACGAAGTACCGACGGAGACAGGCCTGTGACAAAGGCGTAGCCCCAGAGCAAAAGCAAACTTACGATGGCAATAGTCCACTCTCCTGCAGGGTGTTTGCGGAATGGTCTGAAGAAGAAAATAAGAATGCCATAAATTATACTCACATGCAATCCGGATACAGCGAGTACATGCATGGCCCCACTGGCCGAGTATGCACTGAGTATTTCGGTATCCAATCCATCGGTAACACCCAGTACCAACGCCATCAGGATACCTTGCTCTTGCGGTGCATGAATCAGTTTTCTAAATATTGATACAGAAGCCCTGCGAGCCCGGTGGGCATAAAACAGAAACCCCTGGTCGGTGGATCTATCTATGAGTTGCCACTCTCCATGTCGTACATATTGCTGATGGTAAATATTTTTGTAACCAAGATGTTTCCTGAAATCAAATTCATATGGGTTGTACGGGGCCTCGCTAACTACCGGATGCCCTTTGATCAAGAGTACATCTCCGTAGTCAAATGATAAAACCGGTTCATCTTTTGGCCAATACAAATTCACGCGACCTGAAACTGTCTTCCAACCTTTTGGAGTAAGGATGGACTCCACACTCCCTGTTCGCCTCAATGATTTAGCTTTCTCTTCTGCCGGCGTTAACAACTTTACCCGGTAGGCTGAAATGACACCATCCTGGTTTAGGAGATGGTCGGGCAAGCGCGACTCGTCCCGGAGTAAGACATTCAGGTAACCGGCAATAGCCATGGAAGAGAGGCCCACGAAGCCCGATATCAATTTGAGTGCCCTCACGGAATGCAAGAAAAAAGCAACCAGAAAGTAGAACAAAGAAGATCCGATAAACAGGATGATTAGCAAAGGTGTTGAAATCAGGTTGGGTTGATAGATGCAAACCACAACACCCGCTGTAAAAAAAGCAGCAATTCTGACCATCACAAAGGGCATCCAACGCATAGTGAGGAAGATAAAACTTCCACCCCGTTACTTCAAGTGGTCATTTAGCCAAACGTGATGACGTGACCAGGAATTAGTGCATGGCCGGTGGATTATTCTTCTGGTATGCATCAATGATGTCCCGAACCAGCCGATGTCGCACCACATCCTTTTCCGTCAGCTCAATGAAACCGATGCCGGGAACATCCTTCAGAATTTTAACAGCCTCCTTCAGGCCAGAACGTTGGTTGGCGGGTAAATCGATCTGCGAAGCATCACCCGTCACGATCATTTTTGAATCAGGCCCCATGCGCGTGAGAAACATTTTCATTTGCATGGGGGTAGTGTTCTGGGCCTCATCCAGGAGGATGAATGCGTTATTCAGGGTTCGGCCTCGCATGTAGGCCAGCGGAGCGATCTCGATGATTTCCCGTTCCATGTAGTACTGCAATTTTTCAAATGGGACCATATCATTGAGCGCATCGTAGATCGGTCGAAGGTAAGGGTCAATTTTCTCCTTGAGATCGCCGGGCAAAAATCCAAGGTTCTCCCCTGCCTCCACGGCAGGTCGGGTGATAATAATTTTTTTAACCTGTTTGCTCTTGAGGGATTTGACGGCCATGGCTACCGAAATATAGGTTTTACCAGTACCTGCAGGCCCCAAAGCAAATACCAGATCGTTGTCATTGACACCTTTGACCAGCCGCTGTTGATTTACGGTCTTGGCCTTGATCGGGTTTCCCTTGGTACCGAAGAGCAACACACCATCGGGCGAGTCTTCCGAAACAAATTCTTGCTTCTCTTGGGCGATATATCCTCGCACACTCTCTGCCGTCACGCGGCCAAATTGGTGAAAGTGGTCGATGAGGGCATGGAGGATATCAGCGATCTGCGCGATGTCACCACTCTCCCCGCGAATGAGGATTTCATTGCCGCGAGAAACGATGAGGCTTTTGGGAAAGGCGGAGGACAGCTCGTTGATATTCTTATTTCCGGCGCCAAGAAAGTCCACCAGTGAGAGGTCGTCCAGGGTGATGGTTTTTTCGATCAATGAATTAATATGAAAATGATTTAATTTCGTGACAAAACTAATGAATATCCCCGATCCCCGAACAGTCCGGAATCAGGGGCAGTCTTGAATAACTCCTGAATGGCTATTGTCACCTTGCTTACCGATTCCGGAGAAAGCGACCACTATGTGGCGGCCATCAAAGCCAAGATCCTGAGCACCAACCCTGGCCTTACCATTGTCGATATTAGTCACAAAATAGCGGCCTGCGACATCGCCCACGGAGCTTTTGTTCTAAGGTCGGTTTTTCGCGATTTCCCCAAGGGTACCGTGCACCTTGTTGCAGTTGATGCAGCCGGGAACCGGGGTGAAGCATTCATGGCCATTCAATTGGAAGACCACTTCTTTGTCAGTGTAGATAACGGACTCCTTGGGCTTGTGAGCGATAAACCACAACAAAACCTTGTGGAACTCAACGCCATCAATGCGATCACAACTTCCTTTCCCGAAAAAGATATCCTTGCACCTGCTGCCGCGCGGCTCGCGAGCGGCGTCACCATCTCCTCCCTGGGTAAGCCACTCCCGTTTTTCAAGAAAATGACAGACAGGCATGTAAAGGCAACAAAGAAGCAGATTCTTGGGCACGTCATTCGAGTCGACAATTTCGGAAACCTGATCACCAACATTGAAAAAGATGTGTTTGAAACCCTTAGCAAAGGAAAAGCCTACATGATCAACTTCGGCGGAGAAAAGATGCGGCGCATTCACAACACGTATCACCAGGCAGAGCAGGGGGATTGCTTCCTGTTGTTCAATTCACTGGGATTGCTTGAGATCGGTATTTACAAAGGCAATGCGAATGAACTCCTGGGACTTAGCTACGACAGTCCGGTAAATATTATCTTCGAAGAATAAGAATAATCAACCAACACATGATACTGAAAAACACATCTCTTGCATTCCTTTTGATTTTCGTTGCAACATGCTGTACTTCTAAATCAGATGGGAACCCGGAAACACAAAAACTTGTCGATGAATTTTTCAAAAGCTATAAATCAAATGGTCACAAAGAGGCCATCACCACATTCCTTGCCAAAAACAAGTGGGTAACGAGTACTGATGCGAACGATGTGGCAACACAAATAAATGACATGGTTGCTCAGGTAGGGGCTTATTACGGGGAGGAACAAATATCCGTAACCACGTATGGCACAAGGATCATCCAATATATTTACATCGCCAGGTATGAGCGGCAACCACTGAAGTATACTTTTCGATTTTACAAACCTGAAAAAAACTGGCAGGTACAATCATTCAACTATGAAGTTGACTTTACGCCAGAGCTTAATGAGGCGGGCAAGGCGTACCGGCTAGAGGAAAATGATGATAACTAAGAAATTGGTTACATTTATTCTGAAGACTTTCTCTTTCTTACAACCCGATAAATCACAAATCCTGCAACATGGATAAGAATTGCGGGAAGAAATTTTCCAGCGAAATAACCAAATGGAGTAACCCACCTCATACGAGGTGGCTTCTTTGCCCGAGAACAAGATCGATGGTGAAGAAGAACAGCAAGCAGAGTAAGAATACTTTCTTCATCTTAGATTGATATCAATAAAGATAACAAAAATGCTGATCAGAATCGTACGGATGCATTTTACTGAAGCTGGTGTGGATGAGTTTTTGGATATCTTCGATGTTCACAAGGAAGCCATCCGCAACTTCCCAGGCTGTTCCCATCTCCAATTGCTTAAAGATGCCGACGACCCCTTATGCTACACCACCCTCAGTCATTGGGAAGATCCTGATGACCTGGAGAAATACCGCAAATCGGAACTGTTTGCCAGTGTATGGGGAAGGGTGAAAACGCTGTTTTCGGAAAGGTCACAGGCTTTTTCATTGGAGCACTTTATAGAATTATAAATTTGTTTATCGCAATAGATCCCGCAGATAAAAACGATCAATGGTTTCTCAGCATAAATCTGCGAGGTCTGCGGAAAATTTCTAGAAGTTAATACTCCATCTGTCAAAAAGTTTCTGCTGTTCTGGTGTAGGATTATCCTGCCTTCTTTGCAGGCCATAAAAAATACCCAGTTTATTGAAGTACTCCTGTATGGGCAGGTTCTCTGTTCCTTTTACATAACGATTTAGAAAATCTCCTATCTCAGGATAAGTCATTTCAGTAAGAACTTCGAAGAATGAATCCTCCGGAAAAGGTTTATCATGATACTTCTCAAAGAGGTCGAGTATAAGTTCGCGAAGGCCTTTTGTTCCTCCGGATAGTTCAAGTAACCGAATATCAAGCAATGCTGCAATCATTGAGCCCCTATGATAAGCATCCGAAATTGTTGCGCCATCGTTATAACAATTCAAGCCAACGTTTAGTAAACTCATTTGACCACCGCTGGAAACAATCCCTTGGAGCCATTCATTGAGGTTTATTGTACCATTCCTGTATCGCATCGTATTCGCAGCCCACACGGTAACACCTTCGTACCACCACAGATGCTCCGAGGGTGTTGGCACACCAAAGTTAAAATTGCCAATAACCTCACTGTGTATAGTTTTTGGGGTAATGATG
This sequence comes from Cytophagales bacterium, assembly GCA_025358885.1. Taxonomy (GTDB): domain Bacteria; phylum Bacteroidota; class Bacteroidia; order Cytophagales; family Cyclobacteriaceae; genus ELB16-189. Next base: position 29,319 of record JANYHW010000008.1, read on the forward strand.
TGAAAAAACTCGTGCAGAGACCGGGCCTTCAAACCACTATTCCCGTTTTCAGGTTCCATATGAACTGAACTGGATGAATGTTCGAGCGCATCCTCAGAAATGTCTTCGTTCCAAACATATAAATAGTTATAATTCTTTACGGGTAGGACTTTCAGGAATTTGCTCGCGTCCTGCCAGCCCTGAAGTGAATAACTGACAACCTGTTCGGCGTCAACTTTCCCAGTGACGGAATGTGCAAACACATTGAATTGGGTACCGTCAACCAGGGCCGAGGCTGTTGTGAGGTTTCCAAGGAGCAGCGGTCCATCGGCTAACTGACTATAATCCGAGGCAAAGTAGTAACCACTCTCGGTCATAGGGAGAGAAGTCCCTGTGTTCCAGCCTGGTGGTAAATCAATTTTCAAATAAAAGTCGCGCTCCGCCAGGCCAGTGGGATATCCGAGCACTGCAACTGGGTTTAACAGTACAAAGTCTGAGTCAATCCATGAGCCCATTGCGTTAGCAAAAATATTATGCGCGGATTGTGGATGATGAAATGTATCACTCATTTCAAATTCAATGACTCGTGCCCGATCCGGATTGGAAATTTTCCATTGGTTAGTTGAGGGGTGCGAAACAGTAAGTTCATTGTAATTCATATCCAGGGCCCTGAAATCACTGACATATCTACCAAAGTCTGCAATGGTATAGATTCCGGGGGCAGTTGCCGCGAATTGAAAAACACTGTTCGTTTCAGAAAGATTATTTACATACATCCTTACCTTAAATGTATTGTTCGAACGGTCGTTCAGGTTTATTTCGTAATAGAAGGAATCCATAAGATCCACATTGGCCGGAGGCGAAGGCAAGCCTGGATTGATCCGGTTCTCACAGGAGACGACAAGAAAGAGAAGGATCAATAAAGCCTTGCTTCTCATAGAGACATCACTTGTAATACATCTCATTCCACCTCAATTCATTCTTAATATCCGGAATGGTAGTTCCCTGCCCGATCCGCACCATTTCAATTCCAGCCATCTCTGCAAAATCCTGCAAATGTTCAGTCGTCAGGTTCTGGCTATAACATGTGTGGTGAGCGCCTCCCGACAGAATCCATGCTGCACATCCAGTCTTCATGTCGGGAAGGGGTTTCCATAACACCCGGGCGACGGGCAGCTTCGGCAAGGCTTGTTCTGGTACCACCGCCTCCACTTCATTAACCAATAATCTAAAACGATGTCCCATGTCCACGATCGACGCATTCAATGCGGGCCCCCCCTTCACATTGAATACCAATCGAACCGGATCGGCTTTGCCACCGATTCCCAACGGATGAATTTCACATGAAGGTCTCCCATCGGCGATGGACTCACAAATCTCGAGCATGTGTGCTCCCAACACCATGTTGTTGCCATTGGCAAAGTGATAAGTGTAGTCTTCCATAAATGAATTCCCGCCCTTGAGCCCACTTGCCATGACCTTCATTGCCCGGACAAGGGCACTGGTTTTCCAATCCCCCTCGGCTCCAAATCCATAACCCCTGGCCATTAATCGCTGCACGGCAATACCTGGCAGCTGTACAAGCCCATGAAGATCTTCGAACGTATCGGTAAACCCTTTGAAATTGCCCTCCGCCAGAAAATTCAGTATTCCCAATTCAATTCTTGCAGCTTCTTTAAGAGAGGGTTTTTTTTCGCCATTTTTTTGGAGGTCGGCTGTCAACTTGTATTTCTCATCATACTCGGCAACGAGCTGATCCACGTTTACCTCGGAAACACCTTTGATTCTTGCTACGAGGTCGCCCATTCCATATCCACTCACGGAGTACCCAAACTTTATTTCGGCTTCTACCTTGTCTCCTTCCGTGACTGCCACCTGCCGCATGTTGTCTCCAAACCGGCAGAATCTTGCTCCCTGCCAGTCATGCCAGCCGCAAGCCGCACGCAACCAGACGGAAAGACTATTTATTGTCTCTTCATCCTGCCAATGACCCACCACCACTTTTCTGTTGATCCTCATGCGTGTCATGATGAAGCCAAACTCCCTGTCCCCATGAGCGGATTGGTTGAGGTTCATGAAGTCCATGTCAATGTCTGCCCAGGGAATGTCGCGGTTGAACTGGGTATGGAAGTGAAGGAGCGGTTTTGATAATATTTTCAAGCCCCCGATCCACATCTTGGCAGGTGAGAACGTATGCATCCAGGCGAGTATGCCGATACAGTGGGGTGATGCGCTGGCCTCGCGGCAGAGTTGAAGGATTTCCTCCGGGGTTTTCACCACAGGTTTGAAAACAATCTTGACTGGAACGTTTTTGTTTTCACCGAGGGCCTTCACAATCTGCTGTGAATGTTCTGCAACTTTCTTAAGGGTTTCCTCACCATAAAGGTGCTGGCTTCCGGTCACGAACCAGGCTTCCAGGTTTCTCAAATCAATCATACGGCTTGATGACAAAATTTATTGTAAACAAAAACCAGGCATTTAACAATTCTTTCTATTTCTGTCCGTAGTACGAATCAGGTCCATGTTTTCTCTCATAGTGCTTCTTGATAAGCGAGTCTTTCAGTTTCATTGACGAAGGATTGATCTGCAGGGTCACATAAGCCATTCGCGCAATTTCCTCCAGCACTGCTGCATTATACACAGCTTTGGACGCATCCTTTCCCCAGGCAAAAGGAGCATGGCTCCCCACGAGCATCATTTCAACATCATGGTAGTCAAGCTTTCTTTCTTTGAAACAATCGATAATCTGATTTCCTGTCTCCAGCTCATAATTCCCCTCGATCATTTTGTCATGCATGGGTGCGGCACATGGCACATCCACTGTCATGTGGTCTGCATGGGTGGTGCCCAGGATGGGAATATCTTTTTGGGCCTGAGCCCAGGCAGTAGCATACGTCGAGTGTGTGTGAACAATTGCGCCAATATCACTCCACGTCTTATACAATAAAGCGTGGGTAAGCGTATCCGACGAAGGACGAAGTTTTCCATCCACTACATGGCCAGCAAAATCCACGATCACGATCTTGTCAGGCGTAAGCTTCGAATAAGGAACACCGCTTGGTTTGATAGCGAAGACCCCGAGTTTACGGTCGGCTACGCTTACATTTCCAAACGTAAAAATGACGAGATCCAGCTTTGGCAATTCCATATTTGCTTCAAAGGTGGCTTGCTTGAGGTGTGCGTACTTTTTCATGATGCTGTTCTTTGTGTTCGCTTGCTATTCTTTGTGACCATACTATTCATGATAATTTCGAACAACAAATTCCCCCAATGCTTTATACTTTTGATAACGTCGGTTGTAAATGGATGTAAATTCCTTATTCGGCTTATACGCCGCATCAAAACCCTGACCCATGGCCGCCATTGCCTCCTCGACACGAGGATAAATTCCCGCCGCCACTGCCGCAAACATGGCCGCACCTGCCGCACAGGTCTGTTCGGATTTATGAATCCGTATAGGCATATTCATCACATCTGCCATTACCTGCATAATGTACGGTGACTTCTTCGCCACACCACCAAGGCCAATCAATCCTTTCACCGCAACACCTTCCTGGTTGAATCGGTCGACGATGGCTTTCGCACCAAAACACGTTGACTCTACCAGTGCTTTGAAAATGGAAGGAGCATTGCTGGCAAGGTTCAGGGAAGAAATGGCGGCTTTCAGCTCCTGGTTAGCATCGGGGGTTCTTCTCCCATTCAACCAGTCTACCGCCAGCTCATCACTTTCAAGAATTGGAAGGGCACTGGCTTGATTGGAAAGCAATGGAATAATCTTTGCTGTCAACTCCAACTTTAGTTTTTCGGCAGTGCCTTGATCGATCAAGGAGGACTGTCCTAACACCGTTTGCAATGGCCACGCAAGCAGATTCTGAAACCATGCATAGGTATCTCCAAAAGCAGATTGTCCAGCCTCGAGGCCGATCATCCCAGGAATGACCGATCCATCTACCTGTCCGCAAATTCCCTTTACGAGTTTGTCTTTCATGTCGGATCTGGGGGCAACCAGCATATCGCAGGTAGAAGTCCCCATTACCTTGCTCAAATGATAAGGTTCAATCTGGCCTCCAACGGCGCCCATGTGGGCATCAAAAGCACCAACGCCCACCACGACATCATTGCCAAGGCCAAGCCGGGAGGCCCAGGAAGCGCTCAACCTTCCCACGGACTTATCGGCAGTAAACGTTTCCGTAAATAGTCTTGTGGTAAATCCCTTGAGCAATGGATCGAGGGAAGCGAAAAATTCATCCGGTGGAAGACCGCCGAATTCTTTTGCCCACAACGCCTTATGCCCTGCAGAACAAACTCCTCTTTTCAATTGATGCACATCTGCCCCTCCGGTAAGAAGAAAGGGTATCCAGTCACAATGCTCTACCCAGGAATAGCATGTCTTGCGAATAACTTCGTCTGTTCGCAGCACATGTAGGAGTTTCGCCCAGAACCATTCCGAAGAATAAATCCCGCCTACGTATTGAAGATAGTTAGTGTCGAATCTCGGCGCATGTTCATTGATCTGCGCTGCTTCTTTGACAGAAGTATGGTCTTTCCACAACACAAACATAGCGTTGGGATTCTCACTAAATGCCGGCAACAATGCGAGGGGTGTACCTCTTTTGTCGGTGGCGACTGGTGAAGACCCTGTTGTGTCAACAGAGATTGCCTTAATGGTTTTACGTACGGCTTCACCCGCCTGGGCTAAACTGGTCTTAATAGTATGTTCAAGTCCATCTATGTAGTCCTGTGGATGCTGGCGAAATTGATTCAAGGACGGGTTACAATACAGACCATCGCGCCATCGCGGATATTGAAACACGGAAGAGGCCATCTCATTTCCATTGCGGGCATTAACAATCAATGAACGGACAGAGTCTGTGCCAAAATCAACACCAATAACAAATGACTCATTCATTGATTTAATATAGAAGGTTTTAGATTGAGAAAAGACTGAAACTGGGTCCGGTATTTTCTCTTGTCAAGGCGATGGTAAAACGCACCTTTTTTCGAACTAGCCCTTTCTTTAGCCTGGGTTTTCACCAATAATCCACTTGCCAATACCTTCCGGCTGAAGTTTCTTTTATCAAATTCTTTTTCATATACACACTCATAAAGGTTTTGAACTATGGGAAGTGTGAATTTTTCCGGTAGCAGCTCAAACAACACGGGTTGTACGGAAGCCTTATCCCGGAGTTTTGATTTCGCCATGTCTACCATTTGCTGGTGATCGAAAATTAATTTCGGGACCTGCTTCAGGCTAAACCATTCGGGATGAAAGTCATCGCTCAATTGTTTTTCATATTTGTGAATATCAATCAATGCATAGTAGGCCACTGAAATTGTACGTTCCACAGGATCACGCCTTGGATCTCCAAAAACGTTAAGCTGGTCCATGTATACGCCACTTAACCCTGTAAGCTGTTTCAGTATCCTCGCTGCCGCCATTTCCAGGCTTTCTGCTTCTCCCACAAATCCACCCATCAGGCTCCATTTGCCACGCTCCGGTTCGAACCCGCGATGGATGAGCAGGAGCTTAAGTTCCTCCCCATCAAAGCCGAAGATGATGCAATCCACGGCAACCAGGTGACGTATTTGTTTGTCGTATCGATTCACCGTCTTATCAGCTTTTCCCTTTGACCTTTGAATATTGGTCTGTCATTTCTTTACTATTCTGCACCCAAATACCCTTCCAGCTGTTTTATTGGGGTGCGCCTGTACCCTTACCACCACAGTTGACTTGCCCTTGATCAGATCATCCGGGATCGGATATTCCACATCAAAGAAACGTCCCGTAGTACCACCATTGAGTTCCTGAGTGCCAATTTTTGCGCCATCGATGAGCAAGTCAAATCCTCTTTTTTGATCATCGCCGATATACGTACACATAAGCGCACTGGATATCCCTGATTGAACTTTCATATCAAACGCGAAAAATCCTCCACTCCTCGCCTCACGCCCCATCCGGCCCAAAGCATCACTCACATATGACTTCTCGCTTGCCTTCAGGTTATGATCACGCTCAGGCTGCATCTCTCCAATCCGGATGATATCGATGGTTCGTTCTTCAATGTCATGCTGGCGTTTTTTCTCTGCTTCATATTCCGTTTGGCGCTTGGCCCACTCAGCCTGTGAAAAATAATCCCAGTACACATTAAAGTACTGGTCGTATGTTTTGTAGAAGGGGATTAGTTTCACATCAGATGGCTTGGCAACATTGTTGGTCTTGAATGCCAATGGTTCATTGGGGACGGCCTTGATCCAATCCTGCACGTTGTGATCGTCTGTAAGCAATACCGTAGTCCCATATACCGGATCAGGCATGGTGTTTCCAAGTTGCCCCGCCATCACGACCGGACCATACAGAAGGGCTATGCGATTGGCGTTGTCAGGCATGCTTTCCGTGTGAAGATTCATCGGCGTTGTAACCTCGACCTTGTCTTCCTTGCCCCAACTCCGTGCGACCGACCAATACCCGGAGACATCCTTTTGTGCTTTTGCGTCAGCGCCATTCACTTTTATCATCAGGTTCCCCACAGCCCATTTTGGTTGACGGATCTTCAGTGAAAAAGTCACGGGAGTCTTTGACTGAATGGTAAAATTGATTTTATCAGTTTCGGGAAACGATGACTCCTGCCTGACCAATACACCTTTGTCTTTCCAGTTGAGTTCTGAAGGAATGAAAAGGTTAACCATCAGGCTGCCATCTTTTCCTTCAAAATAAATCCCTTCGGTATACTTCGAATGGTTTTCCATGCCGCTACCCACACAACAGGTGAACGTGTTGAAGGGATCACTAAATTCTTTCTTCGTGCCCATCCGAAGGGGCACAAAATAACACATCATTCCGCTTTCAGGATTCTGTGACGCGAGGATATGGTTATACAACGCCCGCTCATAGTAGTCTGCCAATTCGGAGGAAGGCTTCCAAGAGAATAAATAACGCGTCAACTTTAGCATGTTGTAGGTATTACAAGTCTCACAGGTATTGTCGCTGAGGCGGTCATTGAGTTTGTCTGGTTCCGCGAGGTATTCATAGTTGCTATTGCCGCCGATCACGTAGGTGTAATGGTTTACAATAGTTTCCCAGAAGAAGGTGGCAATGGTCTTGTCACTTTCTGCTGCCGTGAGATCATACCTTCGTGCACAGCCGATGGCTTTGGGGACATTGGTATTGGAGTGCTTGCCTTTCATGGCATCCACATGGTTGGAAAGCTGACCAAGAACGAACTGATCGTGAAACTTATAAGATAAGTCCAGGTATTTCCTGGTACCAGTCAGTTCATATAAATGGACCAAAATATCATTCATGCCACCGTATTCACACTTGCGCATTTGCTCCAATTGCTCTTCTGTCAGGTCTTTCAAAATATTGCCCGTCCAGTCAGCCATTCCCAGCACCACGGTCAGGGCCTTGTTGTTGTCGCAATACATATACGCATCAGTCAACCCTGCCATGACTTTGTGCACCGTGTACCATGGAGACCATCCGCCGTTCAGATCAAATCCCGACGTTTTGATGATTCCGTGCTGAAGTTTCCAGAAGATTGAATCTTCTTTCGGAATAGCCCCTACGTAGCCTGATTTCCTAGCCTGTTGACATTTCGCGAGTTCTTCTACGATATAGTCAACGTTCTCTTTGAACCGCACGTCTCCTGTCGAAGCAAACATCATTGCACAGGCTGATAAATAGTGACCCAATGTGTGCCCTGATAGTCCTTCGCTTTCCCATCCGCCATATACATCGCCTTTGGTGGACAACCCAGCGTTAACATAAAATCGGTGCAACAATCGATCGGGTGAAATGGTGAGTAAATAGGCAGCATCTTTGTCCATTGCATTTTTGAATGGACTCCCGGGCAGCAGCCGAACATCTTTCAGATCGAAAGCGTACGCCTCCACATCAATCACCGGCTTCACTTTTATTTTGGCATTGTTTCTTTCCGGCAGGTAGGACTGCGCTGTTACAAAAAATGTAACAACCATACCCACCAGAGTAAGTATCATTCTAGTCTTGTTCATACCCATATTCATTTAGAAGTCATCAGTTAAAAAATTATTTTTACCTCTTAGGCACCTAGGTTGGAATGTTATTTCTTTCGTGCTCTATGTGTTCTATTTAGTTCAGTTATTGATTTTAATGTCTTTAATTCTTTTTGGCAGCCACACCTGCATCGGGTTCTGCCCGCGGTTACACCACGAATAATACGGGATCGCCGTGATGGTCTTCGTTTCAGTGTTCACTGATTGCCCATCTTGTCCAACCTGAATGGTCGGTGCCAGGAATTGAATGGTGACCACTCCTTCCAATAGGTCCTTTTGAAACGTCGTCTTAAATTCTGCTTTATCAGGAAGAAGCAAGTCCCATGCCTTACCATTATTGTCTGCACCTTCCACACAATAGACCAGCGGACCACGCTGCAATGCGACGCGTTCAATGTCTTGTTTCAATTCAGGCCGTGCAACGATTCGTGTCACCTCCATGGGGAGGTTCAATTCGACAACGTCGCCTTTTTTCCACTCCCGGTCTACGACGGCATAGCCTTTGTCCATGGTGTACGAAGCAGGCTTGCCATTCACAGAAAGGGTAAATGGAGTATTCGTATTACCCTCAAAGGCGTACAAATCTCCCGGTGCTGCTTGTCCCTGCGTCCATCCGGGGATCCGAACATGGAGGGCGAATTTGATTTTCGTTTTGGGGGATAATGTAAGCTTGACATTTCCTTCCCAGGGATATCGTGTCTCCAGGGTCAGGGGCACATCGGTCTTGCCGAACTTGAGCACCGTGTTGCTACCCACAAACAAGTTCACCCAAAGCCCTTTGTCAGAAGCCCCATATATATAATCACCCAATGAGGCGACGAGCCGGGCAATATTCGCCGGACAGCAGGCTGTTCCAAACCATTCCCTTCGGAAATGCCGGCCATTGGAAGCCAATGGATTTCCATAAAAAAAGTGGTCGCCGCTCAGGGATAGTCCGTCGCGCGCACCATTGTATAAACTCTTCTCCAGCACGTCGATGAACTTACTCTCACCAGTCAGCAGGTTCATGCGCTGGTTCCAGAACACCATGCCCACGGAGGCACATGTTTCGCAGTAGGCCTGTTCATTGGGCAGGTCATAGTCAACGCTAAACCCTTCATTGCTCCCGGATGAACCTATGCCGCCAGTCACGTACATATTCCGGTAGACAACATCTTCCCAAACTGTATTCATCGCTTTCATGTAGCCTTCATCGCCGGTGAGTGCGGCAACATCCGCCGCACCGGTATACATATACATGGCGCGCACTGCATGGCCGGTGATTTCTTTTTGATCGCGAACGGGCACAACATCCTGGGCGTAGGCGGTATCTTTCCAATCAGTCCAGGTATAACCTTTAGCATACTTGTGGCCCCTCTCTTCCAGCAGCCAATGTGCCTCCTCCAGATATTTTTTGTCACCGGTGGCGCGAAACAATTTTACAAGGGCAAGCTCCAATTCCTGGTGCCCGGTGACCCAATGTTTCTTTCCAGGACCAAACAGTGAGTCAAAATAATCCGCAAATCGGATAGCCACATCAAGCAGCTTGCGCTTGCCCGTAGCATTGTAATAGGCCACAGCCGCCTCCAGCAAGTGACCGCCATTGTAGTCTTCGTGCATGCTCATATCAGACCATCGCTCGTTGAGCCTGCCAAGGGAATAGTAGGTGCCAATGTATCCATCCGGCAATTGGGCCGCAGCCACCTTGTCGATCCACTCGTCTGCTTTTTTCTCCAGGGCAGGGTCGGGGTGGTTCTTCAGTGAATAGGCTATAGCCTCCAAGGCTTTGTACACATCCGAATCATCATAAAATATTCCCTCGTGTTTTTCTCCTGCTTGCCCTGCAGGCAGATTCTTGCCGCGTGCCACCTTTTCAAAGTTTTTGATCCGTGGCGTCTTGACTTCCGTTTGGTAGATGCAGGCCTGCAGCGTGGTCGTCGCAACTTTGTCCATGGTGGGTTTCCAAAAATCATCCGTGATGGTTACCTCAGAAAAACTGACGGGCTCAAATTTCCTCGTGGGGGCCTGGGCCAACAGCCACTGACACCCAGAAAGTAAGACTAATGAAATGAATGTGCGCTTCATTGTGAATTAGATTTTGACTTTGATTCTGATCTGTGTGAATGAATGGGCAGAAAATACATAGCTGAATGTATCTCCTGTCAAATTCATTTCCTTGCTCGTCGTTTTTACTTTTTGCTCTTTTTCATTGTTTTCGTCCACTAAACCCGAAGAGTTTACTTCAGACACCAGAGCTTTTGAGGCCAACTTGCCAACTTGATTTGTCAGAGTCGTCTCAATGGCCTTGCTTTCGTGACGATTGACCACGTTCACAATGATCTCCTGGGATGCGTCATTGAACACTGAAGTTACGTCAAGGTAAGGCACTTGCTTGTAGTCTCCGGCGTCATACCGATCACATTGCACCAGTGTCTGCAACGACTGACCTTTGCAGTTTTGGGCGAATAACTGGAGCGGGTAATAGATGGGCTGCATCCACAATTTACCATTCGTGATCATCATCGGCGCGATGACATTGACCAGCTGCGCCATGTTGGCCATCTTAACGATGTGGGCATTGCGGACAAACACATTGAGATACAAGGCGACGACCAAAGCATCCTGCATGTTATAGTGCTCTTCCAGCTTTTGATCATTCCAGGCGCGGTACCACACGTTATACTCATCGAAAGCGATGTAGATCGGCTTTTTCATCTTGTATTTACTTCGCACTTCATTGATAATCCCTTCGGTGATCCGGATAGCATTTTCCACTGGTAAGGTCACGGCCATGAATTTGTTGTGATCATGGCTCTGGTTTCCCGAATAATGATGAAGTGATATATAGTCTATATAGTCATGCAGGGAATTTAACACCGTGCGATCCCATTCAGCCCAGTCGCGCACATAATTGCTGGAGCCGGAGGCAATGAGTTTAATGCTGTCATCGGACCATTTCATCATCTTGGCTGCCTCGAGTGCATACTTGCTGTAGTCTTCTGCATTTTTGTGACCGATCTGCCACTCCCCGTCCATCTCGTTTCCAAGTCCCCAATACTTTACCCTGTAAGGCTCCGGATGCCCGTTCTTTGCGCGCAAGTCGGAGTAGTACAATCCTGGCTTAGCGTTACAGTATTCCACCCAATTGCGGGCCTCATCCAGGGAGCCCGTACCCATGTTCACGCAGAAGTAAGGCTCTACTCCGGCCGCTTTGGCGAACTTCATGAATTCATCGGTCCCTACTTCATTGCTTTCAATGTCTCCCCAGGCGAGGTCTTTTCGCTTTGGTCGATTTGCCTTTGGTCCGATGCCGTCTTCCCAATGATAACCCGATACAAAATTTCCACCCGGCCAGCGAACCACACTCACGCCCAGATTTTGGGTAGCCGTCAACACGTCCTTTCGAAAGCCATCCGCATTGGCCTCTGGTGAAGCCGGCTCATAAATCCCACCATAGATACACCGGCCAAGGTGCTCGGTAAAATTTCCATACAGCAGTTTATCTACCGTGCCAATCCTCCGCTCGATGTCAATTTTTATTTTGGCCTTAAGATTCTGACCCATTGAGTTGGCCACCATGAGCATCAGGAGGCACACAGAGAGTATACTATTTTTCATGGCATTGGTGGAAATGAAATCGAATCTTACGATTAATTGTATAAATGACACTTAAAAATACCAGAACGGCAAACCCAAACAAATTTTCCCTGCAGTATTTGACCAAATATTTGATTTTCTTGTGCCATGGAAACAAAAGAATTTCGCCAATCAGCTCATCAATTGGTTGACTGGATGGCCGACTATATGGAAAACACCAGCCGCTATGAGGTAAAACCATCTATCCGGCCGGGCGACATAAAAAAACAACTTCCTTCTGCTGCGCCCGTGGAAGGCGAAGCGTTTAGCAGAATTTTCGATGACTTCAACAAGATCATTCTGCCAGGCATGACTCACTGGCAACATCCACAGTTCTTCGCTTACTTTCCCACGGGCGCCAGCGGGCCATCCATACTCGCAGAAATGCTGTCCTCCACCCTCGGCGCCCAATGCATGATTTGGCTTACCTCTCCTGCTGCCGAGGAACTGGAAGAACGGATGATGGAATGGTTGCGCGATATGCTCGGGCTTCCCAAATCTTTTACAGGAGTCATCCAGGATAGCAGTTCATCTGCAACCCTGGTGGCACTACTGACGGCGCGTGAAATGCGCTCCGGCTATTCCATCAACCAAAAGGGTTTTGAGGGTAACCATCGTTTCAGGGTCTACACCTCCGCACAAGCCCATTCATCTGTAGACAAAGACATGAAGATCGCCGGATTGGGTATCGATAACCTGGTCAAGATTGAAGTAGACGAAACATTTGCCATGAAGCCGGACGCACTTCGGAAAGCAATTGATCATGATCTTCAAAATGGTTTCACACCACTCTGTGTCGTATCCACCATCGGCACGACAAGTTCCACCGCCATAGATCCTATAGATTCCATTTCAACCATTTGCAAGAAATACTCGTGCTGGCATCACATCGATGCCTCCTATGCAGGCACTGCCTTACTCCTCCCCGAAATGAGGTGGATGAGCAAGGGGGCTGAGGCTGCTGACAGCTTTGTAGTAAATCCCCACAAATGGATGTTCACCAATTTTGATTGCTCAGCCTATTTTGTCAAGGATAAGGATGCCTTGATAAAAACCTTCGGCATTTTGCCCGAATACCTAAAGACACCTGAAGACCACCTCGTCAACAATTATCGCGACTGGGGTATTCCTTTAGGTAGGCGATTCAGGGCATTGAAATTGTGGTTCGTGATCAGGTCGTTCGGTCTGAAAGGACTTCAGGACAAGATCAGAGAGCACATCTCCTATGGACAATGGCTGAAAGAACGGATCGCCGGCACGCCAAACTTCCAATTGCTTGCCCCAGTTCCCCTAAACCTGGTATGCTTCAGGTTTGTCCCCGAAGGAATTAAAGATGAAGGCTCACTCAATGAAATAAACGCTAAGCTTCTTTCGTCCCTCAACGCCACTGGAAAAATTCTTTTGACTCAAACCAAGCTTGGCCATACGTATGCCCTCCGCTTCGTAGGAGGAAGCGAGAAAACCACACTCGGCGACATTCAACAAGGTTGGGCTTTGGTCGAAAAAATGGCCACGTCCTTGAAGCTTGGAAAGAAAGATTTAGGGTAATTGGTTCATGAGGGTGAAGAACGGACACTATAGCATACCCACGTTGGATAATGCCACCGAATTTGATCAAGGGCTTTCATCTAATCCAAAACTGTCCTATTTTTCGGAAAACCTGTCCATTAAAAATATAATCCATCTTTAGGTATGCCGGTTAAAAAAACAGGTGATAGAAGGCCAAAACACGAGAATCATTTTTATTTTGCCACCAAATAAGACTTACCCAAGATCATTTTGAGAAGGTTCATATTTCTATTCTTCTTTCTTTCGGGGACCGTAGCATTCTCTCAATCCATTCTGGACACCAAACTGGACGGGAGTGAAAAAGGAAAAAGCCTTTCCACTTACTTTCAGGAGTTGGAAAAAACCCGAACCGTACGTTTCTATTTTATCGAGGATTGGATTTCTCAAATCACCTTTAAGGAAGGGAATTCCGGCCTAACCCTTCGGGAAGCATTGTATGATTTATTTCTGGGTACCGACATTAACTATGTAGAAGTAAACAGCAACACCATTGTGCTTGTCAAGGACCCGACCCAGGCACTTCAACGCAACACCATCATCAATGCCGCTGTCAGGGGTCAAAAGAAAATTGAAAAGCTGGTGATCGGCAGCAAGGATAAATCTGTCACCAAACAACGGGTAACCTTATCGGGGACGGTAACGGAAGCAAAATCAAGGGACCCTCTTGTCGGGGTAAGTGTACTGGCGAGTGACATACAAGTTGGCGTTGTGACCAATGTGGAAGGCAAGTTCGAATTGAAAGTTCCCAGCGGTTCGCATGTGGTTAGCTTCAGCTATGTGAACTTCGAAGAAAAAGTCATAGACCTTGATATCTATTCGGATGGTTCTGTAAAGGTGGAACTCGAAGAAGTCCCTACCGTCCTGGAAGAAATTATCGTTCAGGATCGATCAGCCCGCGAAATCACCACGAGCGGCATTGGTCAGACATCAATCAGCATGAAAGAGGTAAAACGCGCACCTGCTCTTTTGGGTGAAGTTGACTTGATAAAACAGATCCAGGTCCTGCCGGGTGTAACCACGGTTGGTGAGGCAGCTTCAGGCTTCAACGTCCGCGGTGGTGGCGTTGACCAGAATCTGATCCTGTACGATGGAATGCCGGTATTCAACAGTTCGCACGTATTCGGATTTTTCTCCTCTTTCAATTCAGAAGCCATCCGTGATGTTACATTTTATCGCGGTGGTATTCCTGCCGAATTCGGTGGACGCATCTCTTCCGTTCTAGACATTCGTTCGAAAGAAGGAAGCTATGAAAAGTGGGGGGCTAGTGGCGGTATCGGTATGATCTCCAGCAACCTGATGGTAAACGGTCCCATTGTGAAAGACAAAACCTCTATTGCCGTATCAGCACGCACAACATACTCAGATTACCTGATCAAAACGATCAGCAGCAATTATGTAAACCTCAGTAATAGCTCTGTATCGTTTTACGATGGTACCATTAAACTCACTCACCTGTTTAGCGAGAAGACTAAGCTCACCGGTTCTGGCTACATCAGCCATGATCAATTCAAGCTCCAGGGCGACTCCACTTTCAGTTGGGATACAAAAATGGCCTCCTTGCGCCTGGACCATGAATTCACAAAGAATTTTACCGGGGCACTGGTCGCAGGTTATGCCACATATGGCTATGATGTCTCGGACAAGGACCCTCTCACAGGATTTAGCTTGCAATACAAGATCACCTATCCTTCGGCAAAGGCGGACTTCCATTACAATTTAGGAAAACACAAAATTGGTTTTGGTGCTCAAGGCACTTACTACGATTTCAATCCAGGAACTTTCAGCCCTTCATCACCCAGCTCAAACAAGAAATTTATACAAATGGACTACCAGAAATCTATTGAGTCCGGATTGTATGTTGGAGATCAGATTGATCTTGCCACCCGTCTGCACATGGATGCGGGATTACGCTATTCTGTCTTTCAGTCGATCGGACCTGCAAATGTGAATATCTACGCCCCTGGTGTGCCGCGAGAAACCACCAGCTTGATTGACACCGTACACTATGGCAGCGGTCAGAAGGTAGTGACATTTGACAACTGGGAGCCCAGGCTTGGTCTTCGTTATGAACTCACAAACGAATCCTCCATCAAGATCGGGTACAACCGAATATTCCAATATCTGCAGCTGGTAACCAATACCACCGCTGTCACACCCGTCGACATCTGGCAGCCCAGTGGACCCTACTTCAAACCCCAAATGGCAGACCAGATATCAATAGGATACTTCAGGAATTTTAAAGAGAAGAAATATGAAGCTTTCGTGGAAGCCTATTACAAGAAAATCGAAAATGTACTGGACTTCAAAGATGGAGCACAGCTTATTTTGAATCCGCAGATTGAGACCGCATTGCTTCAAGGTAAAGCCCGTGCCTACGGAGCAGAATTTCAGATCGCAAAAAGTTCAGGCCGTCTTGTGGGCTCCTTTAGTTATGCTTACTCACGATCCCTAAGAACCATACAGGGACTATATCCGCAGGAAACAATCAACAATGGAAAGGAATATGCTTCCAACTACGATCAACCCCATGTAATCAATCTGAGCTGGAAATACAATATCTCCCGACGTTACTTCTTTACCGGAGGCTTCACGTACCGCACAGGTCGTCCGATTACACTGCCTTTGTCAGCCTTCACCGTCGACAATTTCACCGTATCGGCGTTTTCAGACAGAAACCAATTCCGCATCCCCGATTATCACCGCCTGGACCTCGCCTTGGTTATTGAAGGCAATCACAAGCGTAAGAAGTTTTGGGATGGGACATGGACTTTTTCTGTGTATAATGTCTACGGGAGGAAAAATCCTTACACGATATTTTTCAAGGAAGTCAGACCGGGGATACTTCGCCCTTATCGCCTAGCCATTATTGGCACAGCACTGCCCTCCATTTCCTACAGTTTCAAGATATAGTTTCTCATGAGAAGTCAGTCTGTCATTTCATTTGTATTTGTCGTGTTGTGTTCGGCCTGCGTGGACAGGATCACGATTGATACGGGAACGGTATCAACCTACCCCGTGGTCATCGACGGATTTATCTCAGATCAACCAGGACCCTATACCATTCAGGTCACTAAGGCGTATGACATCGAATCGAAGCTCTCCACCAAGGCACCTGTCTCCTTAAGAAAATTAACGATCTCTGACAATGCCGGCACCGTCGAGGTCATGACTGAAGTGAGTCAAGGGGTATATAAAACAAGTGCAGCCGGGATTAAGGGCACCATCGGACGGGCCTATAAGATCAGGATTGAACTCCTGGATGGACGGATCTATGAATCCATCCCAGACACCCTCACATTGGCTGGAACCGTGGACAAAGTATATTTCGATTTCAAATCAGAAGTTACTACCAGCGGCGCCAATCAATATGGTTTTGATGTCTTGTTCAATTCCACCTCAGGCGAAAAGACCAACTTTCACTTTTTGTGGAAATTTACCGGAACATTTCAATCAACCACCAATCCCGAATTGCACGATGAACCCTGTGGTCAAAGCCGGTGTCCCAAGCCGCCTCCCTGCAGTGGATACATCTATACAGCTGGCGCTTTGCAGTATGTACGGGCGTGCGCCTGTTGTACCTGCTGGTATAATATTTTCAATGATGAACCGATCGTAAGTGATGGTCAGTTTGTTGATGGCGGTGTGTTTAGGGGTGTGAAAGCATCGTATGTGCCAATCACCCAGTGGACCTTTATGTATAAGGTGCATGCACAGGTTGACCAAATGAGTTTGTCTCCCCGGGCCTATGAATTCTGGAAGGGCGTTAAGGCGCAAAAGAGTGCAACGGCTAGTCTGTTCCAGCCGGTAACAGGCAAGATTGTTAGTAACTTTACCCAAATCAGCGGGCCCACAGCTCCCATTGAAGGATTATTTTACTCCACGGCCATTACCAGCAACAGTGTGTTCATCACTCAGCAGGATATCCCCATCAAGAATATTATCCCGGCTGTCGAAATTCCTTTTCAGGATAACTGCACCAGCCTTTTTCCTAACGCTACAACTACGAAACCCTCTTATTGGGTTGATTGATTGTCACCACGAATCAAAAACCACCCAAGCAGGTGGATACGGTACTCCTGGTGGGCCGACTATCTTTCGTATGACCGATGATCCTTAGACTCACTTCGTTGCTGCTGATCCTTATAACTTCTGCGTGCGTAGACAAAATAGATTTTAACATTCCCGGTAACGTTTCATTAAACCTGGTTGTAAACGGCCTGATATCGAATGAACCAGGTCCTTACAAAATTCAGCTGAGTAGTGGATTCGACCTGGACAATAAACTCAGACGTCAAGCCATTAATGCAAAGCTCGTTGCTCTTTACGATAACCTTGGGACACACGAGGTACTCACCCAGGGAAATACAGGTGACTATTTCACGAACGCCGATGGAATACGAGGAACCGTCGGAAATGCCTACACGCTTCATATTGAACTTTTCGATGGCAGGGTGTACGAGTCCATACCTGACACACTATATGGTAGCGGAACTGTAGACAGTGTGTATTCCATTTTTCAAACGACCTATATAGCCGATACAGCCCGATATGGCTTTGATATTATGTTTGATGCTTCGTCCCATCCGGGGCACGACTATTTTATCCAGTGGAAGTTTACGGGAACTTTCAAAGTCGATACGCAGCCCGAGGGTGATAAAGATGGAGAGTCTTGCTCTTTTCCAGACTGCGACAAGTGCAGCATTTGTAACCTGGTGCCCAAGTGCAGTGGTTCAAGAAATATTGGCAGCCCCTCCATCAACATTCCACCGGGCCCGATTTTCGTTCAAATGTTCCCGTGCACATGCTGTACATGCTGGTACAACATCTTCAATGACAAACCCATGTTGACCAGCAGTCAATTACTTGGGGCAGGCCGGTTTAAGGGAGTCGTGGCCGGTTACGTCCCGGTGGATGTTGCCATTTTTCAACACAAAGTATATGCCGAGGTGAGTCAGAAGAGTCTGTCAAGACAAGCGTATGATTTCTACCGTGCCATCAGGGATCAGCAAAATGCTACAAACAGTTTGTTTCAGCCAGTGTCGGGGAAAATCCCGAGCAATTTTGTACAGCTTAGCGGAAACTCAACACCCGTTGAAGGAATTTTCTACGCCACGGCGATTTCAAGCAAATCCATCATATTGACTCGTGACGATGTGCCGAAAAAAACATTCAATTTCCCCATCAAAGATCCTCCGATCATTAAGGTGTGTACCAAACTGTTTCCCAATTCCACCACGACAAAACCCTCCTTTTGGGTGGATTAAATCGATGTTAACATCTTGTTATCTTGCAGCTTCGTAATCATCAACAATACGTGGCATGAGAATTCTGGCGCTGGTGATTGTCTTACTGATTTTCGGTGGAGCCTGCATCGACAAGATTGACATTGAAACGGGAACTCCCGACACTTTCCCCGTCACGGTCGACGGGTTTATTTCCGACCAGCCCGGACCCTATGAGGTGAAGCTGAACAAAGCCTTCGACATTCAATCCAAAATAGCATTCAAAACTGCCATTTCGGCCCACAGGGTAACGATATTTGATGATCATGGGAACAGTGAAATTCTAACACAAGTCATCCAGGGTACCTATCGAACCAAGGCAAACGGAATCCGGGGTACAATCGGCAGGGCCTACAAATTGCGGGTGGAACTTCTGGATGGAAGGATTTACGAATCCATTCCTGATACCCTATATCGTGCAGGACATGTAGACAGTGTGTACCACCAATTCAAATCGGAAGTAACAGCAGATGGAATTCTCAAATATGGTTTTGACGTGTACATGGATTCCTCCCCCGAAGACAGAAAAAACTTCCGATATATGTGGCAGTTTGCCGGTACATTCCAGGTGGAGACAAACCCTGAATTGTACGACACCATTTGTGAAGCTGGGCGCTGTCCCCTACCGCTTGCCTGCAGTTCTTACATCCTCAATACCAAGACCCTCGAACTGGAATATGCCAAACTCTGTGATTGTTGTACTTGCTGGACAACATTTTTTGGCGATGAACTGGTACTCAGCGATAATGAATTCGTCGTCAACGGAAGATTCAACAACATTAAAGTAGCCTATGTCCCGGTTTCGCCATGGACGTTCATGTACAAAGTCTATTCGGAGGTGAGTCAATTGAGCCTTTCACAGCAAGCCTTTGATTTCTGGAGGGCCGTCAAACGTCAGAAAAATGCTTCTGGCAGTCTCTTCCAACCCATCACCGGAAAAGTACCCGCCAATTTTGTTCAGCTCAGTGGGACTACAGCACCTGTTGAAGGTCTTTTCTATGCCACTGCTGTTGTCAGTAAGGCAATCTATATCACCCGCAATGATGTGTCACCTCAAAGCATCATCCCTCCACAGGATTTGCCTTATAAAAACAGTTGTCTGAAATTGTTCCCAAATTCAACACTCACAAAACCTTCATTTTGGGTAAATTAGGGTATGGTATTTACGAGGCATTCATACATTCCCTTCATAATTATCTGCCTTTGCAGCGCATGCATTGATCGCATCACGATTGATACAGGTACCCTTGCTGCTTACCCGGTGGTAATCGATGGTTTCATTTCCAATGAACCCGGACCGTATCTGGTCAAGGTGACAACGGCGTACGATATTGGATCCAAGTCCTCTATCCGCTTGCCCATCTCAGTGAAGCAAATGTTCATATCCGATAACCATGGAACAAATGAAAAGCTCAGGGAGTTTAACCAGGGATACTATTACACCAATACCATTCAGGGAGTTATTGGCAGGGTGTATACAATTAGGATAGAGCTCCTGGACGGGCGTGTGTACGAATCATTCCCCGATACCCTGCTCGCCTCGGGAAAAGTTGACGATGTGTACTTCACATTCAGAACTGATGCCAACGAGGATGGTTCTCCAAAATACGGCTTCGATGTATTTTTTGATTCGTCCGCCGGAGACCTCGATCATTACAATTTTCTTTGGAAGTTTACCGGCACATACCAGGCAGATATTGAATGTTGCCACTGCTACCCATACCTGA
>JANYHW010000042.1 GCA_025358885.1 Cytophagales bacterium
CGCCATCTTTGAATTGCGAGTATAAATGCCACTGACTCATGGGGAGTATACTTAGCTTCGGTTTTGCTTTAGTTAGGTCATCGTCGACATGTCCCAGCATAGCATCCTTTATGACTGCGGACGCTGTTGCCGCATCTACACCCGGCTGTAGCTGTACATAAATATTCATGTTGAAGTTGTTCCATACATTCAGGTTCGCCGAGCCCTCCAGGTAAAGATCAAGGGGGGCAAAATAAGAAGCTTCATTGAACTCGGAGTTCCTGGGCAGGTCTTCATAAACTCCCGTCACATTCAAATCCCACCTGGCATCCATCGTTAACACCTGGTTGATGGGATCACGGTCACCAAATATTTTCTTCGCAAGCGATTGCGATAGGATGATCGATTTCATGCCCTCGAGTCCTTTAGAGCCGCCATTCACCATCTTAAGGCTGAACATGGCAACACCTTCAGGCTGCATAAAATAACCCCGCTGGGAATATTTGTCGTCGCCAAAAGTCAAGACGCGTTCTTCGCCGCGGGATCGTACCAACACAACATGCGCAAGCTGGGCACTATACTCAGATTTCAATAATGTACCGAGCCCGGTATTGTGGATAGGATTGTAATTAACATCACCTTTCCGCAGGCTGTTCCGGTATACTTTGCCTATCTGGTTGTAGTTTCGGTGATATTTGTTAAATGACAGTTCGTCATTTATCCAAAGACCTATCAGCATGGCCACCGTCATTCCCAAGGCCAGCCCGCCAATATTAATCAGGGAGTACCCTTTGTTCCTGAGCAGGTTTCTCCATCCAATCTTAAAGTAGCTTTTGAACATACCGTAATGATTTAAATTCCTGTGCCCCTCCATGGGTCTTATAATACTGGGTCTGAATAACAACAACACATCCAGGATGAACCTTCCATCTGCTTTTATCTTTCCGGACTTAGCTAATCTCCCTGCATACAACTCCATCAGATCACCTTCAATGTACCGCAGGAGCTCCCGGTGGCAGAACCAGCGGAAGAAGCGCAGGAACAATTTTGGAGGTTTGTGCATTATTGCCAGTTGCTATTGATTCACACGCTTATTCCGTTTTCAAACTATTCACCGGATTGGCAACCGCCGCCCTGATTGCCTGAAAACTTACCGTCAACAGGGTAATGATCAAGGCACCCAGGCATGCCACAACAAATACTGACCACGTGATGGTGGTGCGGTATTGATACTGTTCCAGCCAGTCACCCATGAACAAAATGGAAACGGGGATCGCGATGGCACACGATATCAGAATCAGAATCACAAAGTCCTTCGACAACATCTGCCATAGACCTGCCACAGAGGCTCCGAGCACTTTGCGAATGCCGATCTCCTTGGTTCGTTGTTCGGCAACGAAAG
This sequence comes from Cytophagales bacterium, assembly GCA_025358885.1. Classification (GTDB taxonomy): domain Bacteria; phylum Bacteroidota; class Bacteroidia; order Cytophagales; family Cyclobacteriaceae; genus ELB16-189. The sequence goes on from JANYHW010000042.1 coordinate 1,382, forward strand.
ACGAAAGACCGAATAAACCGAGACACGAGATCAGGATAGCCAGCACGGCAAAGACCCCCGCCAGGTTTCCAACCCGCTCTTCATTGGCAAACTTCCGTGCATACACATCATCTATAAAGCTGTATTCAAATGGACCCTCGGGATTGTGTTTCGCAAAAATCGGACTCATGGTTGCAAGCGACTCCTGCACCGGCACAGCAGGGTTGAGTTTGATGATCATGACGTTGCGCCTTCCGTGGGCAAAAAACATCGACGGCGCCATCGGTTCATAAGGTGATTGCGTCACCATGTCTTTCACGATCCCGACAATGGTGTATTGCTTTTCGTAAAAGGTCACCACCTCACCCAGGGGATCCTTCAGGCCAGTAATTTCCAATGCTGCTTCATTTAATATGATGGAAGCTGAATCTCCCCGAAATTCCTCGGAGAAATCCCGCCCTTCTTTAACCGTCCACCCTATGGTCTTTCCAAATTCCGGCGTCACATTGACGTTCCTGAAAAACACAACCAAGGCGGGATCCTTACCCTTCCAGTCAAGACCGTTGTTGTTGTTGAAGTTGGATGGAGACTGCGAAGTCCTCGCAACATTTTCGGCTGCCCCCGACTGGATCAGATCGTTTCTGATTGCCTCGTAGTGGTCACGCAAACCGGGGGTATTCATCTTTACCGTAATCAAACCTTCCCGGCATATCCTGGCAGCCTGTTCTTGGCATACTGAATCTGGCGGAAAACGATCATTGTACCGATGATGAGTGTAATCGAAACAGTAAACTGAAGTACGACCAGAACTTTGCGAGGAAGCAAAGCAAACCGTCCCATCCGGAGAGCACCCTTCAATGCTTGTATCGGCTTAAAGGCAGACAAATAAAAAGCGGGGTAGCTCCCGGATACCATTCCGGTGAAAAATGTGAATCCCAACGCAAGCAACCAGAAGGAGAAGCTAGTCCACGGTATGGCGGTCTTCTTGTCTGCCATCAGATTGAAGACCGGAAGGGAGAGCTGTGCCAGGACCAGCGCGAGCCCAAACGCGAGCCCCACCATAACCATTGACTCGCTGAGGAACTGGCCGATCAGCTGACCCCGAACAGAACCAATCGATTTGCGAATGCCTACTTCCTTGGAGCGCTTTTCGCTGCGCGCCGTAGAGAGGTTCATGAAGTTGATGCAAGCAAGCAGCAAAACAAACCCGCCGATAATTCCGAAAAGCCAAACAAACTGGATTCTGCCACCGTCAACTTTACCATTGGTGAATTTGCTGTATAAGTGCAGTTGATCCATAGGGTGAAGCATGATTTCCTCTTTCCAGGCCTCGATGTGCGGTGTGGGGAGGCCTTTGATTTTTTCTGTCACCTCTGCGGCCACCGCGTTGTCGGCCAGCTGCACAAATAACTGGCAGGTGTGATTATTCCAGCTTGTGACCTGGTTCGTCCCATTCTCCGGGTTATCCCACGACATCAAAAGACCGGTTCCGGCAAAAGTGGTGTTAGATGGAAGGTCATTAAACACCCCGCCTACCGTCATATCTGCTTTGTCAATGTGCACCGATTTATTAACAGGGTCTGTATCGCCAAACAGCGATCGGGCCATGGATTGACTGATGAGAATCGTCGATGGATCTTTCAACACGTCCCGACGGCCGTAAGTCATTTCGAGGGTAAACATCTCCGGAAAATCCTTTTGCACCCACATACCCTTGCCAGAGATTTTGTTGTCACCATTGGTAATAACATAGTCATTAATGAAGGTGGCCAGGGCCACCGCCGTGAAGTCAGATGCAAACTGGGTGCGCAATGGATCCGCCACCGGTGGCGCCATGGAGTTTCCCGTATAGTATTGGCCTTCATGGCTCTGGTTGTTCATGACCTCGGCGAGCCTTTCGTGGTTCTTGAAGTATGAATCAAACGAAAGTTCGTCGGAGATCCACAGCCCGATGAGAATGGCGACGGCCATGCCGGAGGCCAGACCTATAATATTGATGGAAGAGTACGCTTTGTTCTTCAGTAAATTCCTCCACGCGATTTTGAAATAACTGATGTACATAATGTTGTTGTTTGTTGTGTTGAATCCCTTGACGGGTCTACAATTCCCGGCCGAAGAAGCTTGAGTACTTCAAGTCTGAATTTCCAATCTGCCTTTCGACTTCCCGACACTTTTACACTTTCTCGATATAGTTCCACCAAATCTCCCTCTATGTAGTCCCGCAGCTCCGGATGGCAGAACCAGCGGAAAAAGCGCAGGAATGAGTGAGGAGGATTGGGTGTCATACCGTTCAATAAGTATCAATTTGCAGCGGCTGGCTGGAGCATTGAATTCATTTTGAGTTCCAGTGCCATCTTGGGAATCGCTGCCCACAAGTCATTCCTCGTACTCTTTGTATACTCCATCGCGCGCTTGCCGAGTGCGGTGATGGTAAAATATCTTTTGGGTCGACCCGCCCTATCGGGGGTGGCCTCCCCTTCCCTCGATTTCAAGTAGCCTTTTTGCTCAAGTCGCTTGAGGGCAGATTGAAGAGCACCCACACTCACTTTCCTGGACAGCCTGGACTCAATGTCATACTTGATGGATACGCCATAGGCCTCCTGATAGAGGATGCCCACGGTGAGCATGACCACTTCTTCGAATTCACCCAGTTGATACTTCTTCATAGGATTAGGAATGATAATAAATTCCTAAACGTAGTATTATTGGAAAGGTTGTGACTTCCTTTTTATTCCATGGCAGCGGTTGAGATTTAATGCCGGTATTTAGCCACCGATTACAGATTTCCTGGAGTGAAAGGCTAGTACATTTTTGAATAGTACTCCGTCGCCATCCGGTTGGAGTCGAACTGGACGAGCACATCTTTCCAGCTTTGGCGCATAATCATGTACCAGGCCTCGGGATGCTGATAATACATTGGGATTATTTCCTTTTCCAATATGTCGTACATCCTCTCTGCCTCCAGCTTGTTTTGCTCCTGCTCAGACAGCGAACGGTCTGCGGCTTCAATGGAAAAGCAATTTTTTCCGTGGTGTGCAAACTCGGGCACCCATCCGTCGGGGATCGAAAAGTTGATGCTGCCATTCATCGCAGCAGTCATTCCTGAGGTACCTGATGCTTCGCGATAGAGTTTGGGATTGTTGAGCCACACATCGGAACCTCTCTTTAGTAAAGCGGAGAGGCCAAGTTCATACCCTGTCAGGAGGGTGCAGTTCTTCATTGGTTTTGTCTTCCAATAGATATCATTAAAAATCGCGGTGGAATCAATGTCCTCCGGATAGGGCTTCCCCGCCCAGATGAATTGTACCGGATACTCGGAGTTATTGGCTATCCTGAAAAAACGGTCAACATCATAAAGTAACAAATTGGCTCGCTTGTATCCCGCAAACCGTCGGGACCAAACGATGGTTAATACTTTTTCGTTAAAAAGCTTACCTGATTGATTGGCGACCTCGTCAAACAACCGTCTTTTCATTTCTTTCTTTCGTTCTGAAACCAGGGCATGCAAATTTTTCTTAAAGCCCTCCTCCAGTTTCTCATCTTTCCAATAGGTATGATTCTGGGCATTGGTAATCGCCTTGATCTCACAAATTCCTTTGTATGCTTTCCACATCTGCCTGGAGACTTCGCCGTGCATTTGCGAAACGCCATTGGCAACTTTTGCCATTCGCAATGCCGCCAGCGTGTAGTTCAATACACGGGAGTCCGGCTCGATGAGTGATGTGTACTGATCTTTCTCAATACCATCAAAGAAGTCCATCACCTCAAGGGCTGCTACCGGCCGCTCTTCGTTGCCCGCCACTTCCGGCGTATGCGTTGTAAAAACTACGCGCTTCTTCACCTCATTCAGGTCTTTGTACTTATTCCACAAATAAAAACACAAGGGGAGCGCATGACCTTCATTCATGTGATAGACTTCTGTTTGCCGGTTGAGGATGTCCAGCAACTTGGCGCCTCCATATCCCAGCAGACTGGATTGCGCAATGCGTGCACTTTCATGAGGATCATACAACCGATCGCTGATGGTTTGTGCAAGGTGATCGTTTTCCGGAATGTTTGTTGTCAACAGGAACAGAGGTGCCGTATTGAATACTTCAGGTTTCAATAGCAGCACCTTTACTTGTACTGGGTGCTTGTGGATGGTGATGGGGAATTGAATGCCCGTTTCCGTCAGGAATGAATAGTCTTTTTCGATGAAACTTACTTTCATGGTGCCATCCATGCTCCGTTCCTGGTCGTAATAGCCATACTTCCACAAAATGCCGATGCCTATAAAATTCTGCTTTAGCTCAAAGGCACTGCGCATGTGTGAGCCGGCGAGAAATCCCAGGCCGCCGCTATAAATCTTAAGCGATTGGTCGATGGCAAACTCCATCGAAAAATAAGCTACGGGTTTAGAAAATTTCTTGTCGAATGTGTAAGGGAAGAGTGTCGTGTGGTCCAGCATGATTAATGAATGAGACGAAAGGTTAGACAGGTCATTTCTGATCAAATAAATTGAGGCGGCAAAGGTAAATTTATTTTGATGAATAAACCGAATGGAATGAAATTCCCCGGGAACTTATAGCGAGGAAAACACCAATTCGCCCAGGCGATTCACCATGAGGTGAACAATTTTTTCTGCAGGAATGCCGCTTATGGTACCCGGTGAATCAAAGCCGGCCTCCGTTCCAACCAAATTAATCGATGTGCCATTCACTTTGATCACATTCGAAATGTAAACAGACTTTGAAGTGCTGATCGGAAGTACCTTGACCACCTCGCCTTTCTCGTTGACTTTAATTACATAAGGACTACAGTCACTCCCACCCGCACGGGTACGGAATTCTTTTCCGGACAGGTCGCGGAGGATTGCATAGTTGCCAATCAACAAGTATCCATCGTTTACCGTAACCAGTTCTGTCACTGAACCCGTCAAGTCAATATTTCTCCGCCACATGGTGTCGCCAAGCGCATTCATGCTCAATACCGTAACAGGTTCAGCAGCACTGTAATCCTGCTTTTCTTCCGCGCCTTTTAGCAGCATAATAAAGGAGTTGCTCTTTTCAGCGTAAGCAAGTTTGCGTGGGTAATTCTTCTCTTTCAACTTCACCCTGAATTTCTCTTCCCCCTTTTCATTCAGATAGACAAGGGTATTAAAGGGTTCGTTGCTGAGCATTGAAACGGATCGAACGACAAATACGCAGCCTTCCTGTGTCAACACCAAAGGCCCCGGGGAATTGTTTGCGTCGGATACCTTGCTCAGGCTGTCAGACTTAAAATCAAAGTTCTTGATCCACGCGGGTTTCCCGTCCGGGTTTATGCGAACCACGTAGGTAACGATATTGTTGACTTTAGGATCCACCACGTATATGCCCGCGAGGTAGGTACTGCCGTCGGGATTTTTTTTGTTCTGAATGGTGATGGGTCCACCTTTGGCAAGTTGTGATAGCAGTTCGGGAGTGACTGTTCCGACTGATATGGGTATTGACCACTTACCCATTTTCACTACCCCTCCGGCTTCAGGGCCACTGGTAGTGGTAGCTATCGTGACAACCGCTGTCTTGAGTCCCGTTGAATACTCACTCATCGTCGATTGGACATACGCCTGCTCGTCGGAGGCGAATTTCTTCAGTCCTTCGGTAGTACCATAAAATTTTCCGAAGAAAAGCTGGTGCTTCATGATCTTTTCGGGGAGCAAGCGGGACTTCACCTGTTCAATGAGTGTATCTGCCGACCGGTTGGAATAGATCAAGCTGCTGAACATTTCCCCATTTCTCATGGCGTCGATGCTGTCGGGAGTAGACGATTTGACCTTGAGAAGCCACCCCTGCTTAAATGATTTATAGTCAAGCAGGGCAAGCACTAGGGACTGTTTGTCGACGTTATTCAAACTGAAGACCAGTTGTTTGTCCAGCTTATAGGGTGTGATGGCCTGCCCATTGTAGGCCTGGATATTTGCGAGCGAGGCATCCAGTTTCTCCTCATTGCTTATCAATCTTGCGCGCAAGGCGGCGATCTCGGTATTAATATTTTGCCTCACCTGGTCCACCCATGAGGAGTAATCCCAAAATTCAACATCCGGGGTGAGGAAATTCATCCGTGTAATCAACCCATCCAGCCGGTAAGTGACAATGGGTTTGATATGATACTTCTGTTTGTGAATGGCAATGGGAAAGGCTTTCGTGAG
>JANYHW010000054.1 GCA_025358885.1 Cytophagales bacterium
TTCCGCAATAACAAGCTTAAGGGTGTCAAAATAATTATCGTTGAGCTGCTTGAGTCCCATTTCTTTCAAGCCGCTTTCCAACATGGACGTAAGCCCGTGAATGCGTCCGGCGATTTTTTTCAATCCCTCTGGCCCATGATATACGGTATACATACCTGCCATGACGGAAAGGAGTACCTGGGCGGTACAAATGTTGGAGGTAGCTTTCTCACGACGAATATGTTGCTCACGCGTTTGGAGCGCCATCCGGTAGCCCGGATTTCCCTTGGCATCGATCGATGCGCCAATGATTCGCCCCGGCATCAGGCGCTTGAACTCATCACGTGTTGCAAAGAATGCAGCATGCGGGCCGCCAAATCCCATGGGGACTCCAAACCGCTGGGACGAGCCCACGGCGATGTCGGCACCCATTTCTCCGGGTGATTTCATAAGCACTAAACTCATCAGATCTGTACCCATGATCACAAAAACTTCTTTCTCATGAGCAGTACCAATGAATGAGGTATAATCCTTGATGGCCCCATTGTTGTTTGGATTCTGCACATACACGGCAAACAGCATGGGATCGGTGATATCGGATTTTTCAATCTCGCCGACCACCAGTTCAATTCCAATCGGCGCTGAGCGTGTCCGCAGCAAGTCAATGGTTTGGGGGAAACAGTTCTTGTCGACAAGGAATTTATGAGCGTTCTTCTTGTTGCCTTTGCGGGACGCATACAACACGTGCATGGCCTCTGCCGCGGCAGTCGCTTCATCCAGGAGGGACGCATTCGCAATTTCGAGCTGCGTCAGGTCGATGATCATGGTTTGAAAATTGATCAACGCCTCAAGACGTCCTTGTGCAATTTCTGCCTGATACGGTGTATAGGCTGTATACCATCCTGGATTTTCCAGCACGTTCCTCAGGATGACACCTGGCGTGTTGGTATTGTAATAGCCGATTCCGATAAATGATTTAAAGATTTTGTTCTTCGAGATCATTTTCTTGAACTGCTTCAAAAACTCAAACTCTGATTTTGCTTCCGGCAAATTCAATGGATGTTGCAACCGAATGGAGGCGGGCACCGTTTGGGAGATGAGTTCATCTACCGAAGCTGCCTTCACGACGCTAAGCATTTCCGCCATGTGGTTGGCGTCAGGTCCGATGTGTCGTGACTCAAATTTTTCAGCGTAATGAGGATCGATTTTCATATGAAGCAGTCCTGAAGAGAATTAAGGATAACGATGCTGGGCAGCATAGCGGCTGCCCTAAAGAGATCTCAAAAACGTTCGAATTGCGAGAAGAAGAAATTAGACTCAATCTCTGCATTGGCGTCAGAATCAGAGCCGTGGATGGCATTCGCGTCAATAGATTTGGCAAACAATGCACGGATGGTGCCGGGGGCTGCCTTTTTAGGATCTGTTGCACCGATGAGTTTTCTAAAATCCTCTACCGCGTTTTCTTTTTCCAGGATCATAGGCACAATTGCACCCGAGGACATGTACGAACAAAGTTCGCCATAGAATGGTCTTTCCTTGTGAATTTCGTAGAATTTGCCTGCCAATTCAGCGGAAAGACGGGTTTTCTTCATCGCTAGGATTCTGAAACCTGCCTCTTCGATCATTTTGACGATGCTTCCGGTATGGCCTGCAATAACCGCATCGGGCTTTATCATGGTAAAGGTTCTTTTTCCTGACATTTTTTTGATGTTTGATTGGTTGAATTTTCGGGCGCAAAACTATCAAAAGAAGGCAAGAATACCGTCTTTGTCGGCAGAATACCTTGCTGGATTGCAAGAGGCCTTAATTATTTTCATTTTTGCCCCCTCTAATGAAAAATCTACAGGGGCTAAAGGCACTCATTGGGTCTCCCAGGCATATTATTGTTATCACCCACTTCAAACCGGATGCAGACGCCCTCGGATCTTCCCTTGGCCTCATGGGTTTTCTAAGGAAGAAAGGCCACGAGGTTACGGTGATAACCCCCAGCGACTATCCGTCATTTCTGAGTTGGATGCCAGGAAATGAGGAGGTATTGGCCCTGAGCCATGATTCAGAAGTGCCGGCTGAAAAAGCCAAGGCGCTGATTTCAAAAGCCGATATCATTTTTTGCCTTGACTTTTCAAGTCTTAAGCGAATTGAAGACCTGGAGGATAGCGTCAGGAAAGCACCAGGTGTTAAAGTGCTGATTGACCACCACCTTGAACCGGAAGACTTCGCAACTTTTGAGTTATGGGATGTTGCTTCAGCCTCAACGGCCGGATTGGTCTTTCAATTGATTGAGGAGTTGGGAGAAAAAAACCTGGTTGATGCTGATATTGCCAATTGTCTCTATGCCGGGATAATGACCGATACAGGCGGATTTCGTCACTCCAATACGACCCAAAAAGAATTTCTCATTGCCTCAGAACTTACAGGCCTCGGTGCCAATCCCAGTCGTGTAGCCAAAGAGATTTATGACACCAACTCGCTGGAGCGCCTTAAGCTCACCGGATTTGTGCTTAGTCAAAAGCTGCAGGTGTTATCACAATACAACACGGCATATATCATGCTGACTTCGCAAGAGCTTAAGCAATTCGGATCACAAACGGGTGACACAGAAGGATTGGTAAACTATGGATTGTCCATTAAGGGGATCAAGCTTTCCGTCCTCATGTACGACCGCAAAAATGAAATCAAATTGTCGTTCAGGTCATTGGGAAATTTTTCTGTCAATGAGATGGCAAGAAAGTATTTTGAAGGAGGAGGTCATAAGAACGCCTCTGGCGGAACGTCACATACTTCACTGGAATCGACCCTGCAAAAATTTCTCTCCATACTTCCGGAATATCAAACACAACTAACATCGACTAACTAAACTCAAATCTATTCAACATGAAACTTTCTTATGTATTAATTGCTGCAGCTGTTCTCTTGAGCGCTTGCTCAAAGTCACGCAAGGCCCCCAATGGACTGGAACTTAAAGTGGTGCGGGAGGGCGAAGGTAACTATGCAGCCCCGGGGCAGTACGTGGTTATGAATATGGTCTACAAAGATGCGAAAGACTCTGTTTGGGATGATTCCCGCAAACGACCAGTACCCATGGTCTTTCAGGTGCCGGATACTTCTTTGATCAAACAAGAGTTAGGGATAGAGAGTGTCTTTAGGATCCTGAAGAAGGGCGATAGCCTGATGGCTAAGGTCTCTGCCCAATCCTTTTTCATGAACAGCCTAAAACAGCCTGTCCCCCCCAATGTTAAGGCAGAAAGTGAATTCACTTTTTATTTTGGAGTAACGGAAGTCACCGGGGAACAAGGTATAAACGCCCTCATGCAAAAAATCCAGACCCGTGAGTATGAGAAGAGCAGGATGAACCAGGAAGGACAGTTAGCCACGGATACCCTGGCGATCGATGCGTATCTTGCCGACAAAAAAATTGACGCCATAAAGGATAAAAGTGGCGTCCGATACGTAATCACCAAGGCATCAACGGGGAACAAGCCTACGATAGAGAGTACCTTGACATTTGCCTATAAAGGATCATTTATCGAGACGGGTGAGGTCTTTGACCAATCCACAAGCCCTGTGGTGTACCCCCTTTCCCAACTGATCAGAGGCTGGCAAATCGTGTTCCCCCTGTTCGCGAAAGGCACCAAGGCCACCCTGTATGTTCCGTCCAGCCTTGGTTATGGAGCGAGTGGCATGCCACCCCGTATACCGGGTAATGCCAACCTCGTGTTTGAAGTGGAGCTGATTGATTTTAAATAATTCTTATGAAAAAGCTAAAACAGATTATTCTTGGGATGTTCCTCCTGCTGACTGCCTGCAGTACAGACAAGACATTAAGTACAGAAGAGCAACTTCAGAAAGACATTGCAACCATTGACAAGTACCTCACCGACAATGCCGTCGCCAATGTCATTAAAGACCCAAGCGGATTGCGCTATGTGGTAACTACGGCGGCCCCGGCAGGAGCCAAGATGCCGGTACTCACCAGTCAGATATCCGTGAAATACACGGGAAAGCTGATGAGCACAGGGGTTGTGTTTGACTCACATCCAACTTCAGCCGTGACTTTCCCATCACTCTCCGGGCTTATCCAGGGGTGGCAGATTGGCTTCCAGCTTGTTGGACAAGGAACCGTTGGCACGCTTTACATTCCCTCCGGCTTGGGTTATGGCACGACCGGGTCGGGACCCATACCTGCCAATGCCAATCTGATATTCGACTTTACCCTGGTATCAGTCAAATAGCATGACGATTTGCTTCGCCACGAACAACTCCCACAAGCTCGAAGAGGTGAGGGCGGTTCTTGGCGAAGCACTTCATTTGAAGACACTGTCTGAGATAGGCTGCCTGCAGGAATTGCCGGAAACGCAGGACACCGTTGAGGGCAATGCGAAACAGAAGGCTCATTATGTTTGGGATCATTTCAATGTTCCGTGTTTTGCCGATGATACTGGTCTTGAAGTGGATGCCCTTCATTGCGCTCCCGGGGTGCACTCCGCGAGATTTGCTGGTCCCCAGAGAAGCAGCGAGGACAACATCGCCCTGTTGCTGGACAAACTGAAAGACATACCTGAGAGGCAGCGTCTGGCACAGTTCCGAACGGTGATTGCCCTTATTCTGCCACAAGGAGAGTGGTTGTTTGAAGGCGTTGTTAAGGGGACCATTCTTGGTCATCGTCGCGGAAAAGGTGGGTTTGGCTATGACCCTGTTTTTCAACCACAGGGATCTCATAAGACGCTTGCTGAAATGACAATGATGGAAAAAAATGAAGTGAGCCATAGGGCCATCGCTGTGAAAAAACTTGCTGAATTTCTTCAAACCTCATAAAAACTTTTTGCGTTTTGTTTCCGACTTTGCGGGATCATGAGCAAGCCGACAAAACCTTTCACCATTGGCATTACCGGTGGCAGCGGATCAGGAAAGACATTTTTCCTGCAAGGACTTTCGAGGCACTTCACGGAATCGGAACTTTGCCTCATTTCGCAAGACAATTATTACAAGTCACGCGACCAACAGCCGGTAGACGCTAACGGCTTCCAGAATTTTGACCTGCCTTCTTCAATTGATCGGGAAGCTTTTCTGGCCGACATCCTTAAGTTGCAATCAGGCAACGACGTGATAAAGAAAGAGTATATGTTCAATAACCCTCTGGCCGAGCCCAGGATGCTCACTTTCAGGGCGGCGCCCATCCTGGTGGTGGAGGGATTGTTTGTGCAATATTTTGAAGAAATCGCAGAGCACCTGGACCTTAAGATTTTTGTGGAGGCCAAAGACCATGTCAAAATGGGTCGCAGGATCAAGCGCGACCAGACCGAGCGGGGATATGACCTCGATGATGTACTATACCGTTATCAGCATCATGTGATGCCCATTTATGAATCGCTGATTGAGCCATTGAAATATGACTGTGACCTGGTTGTTCCCAACAATCATCATTTCACCAACGCCTTGACGGTGCTCGTAGGGTTTCTGAAAGCGAGAATCTAGCCTGACACACCCTTTGGAGGGATGTGTTGCAAAATCCGCCTCAATTTTTACCTTTGTATCCCTCTATGGAAAAAAGAACCGTTTCTAAGAAATTCATGCTTGCCGCCGGCATTCTGGCTGCAGCAGTAATTCTTTTTTCCCAGGCTTTCCAGAAGGAGACTCGCTCATTTTTGTCCAAGGCAAAGGCTACCGACACCGAAAAGCCCGCGGAGACCGATAAGGTGATCATCCAGGCTCCATCGGATGCGGTTACCTCGGGGCAAGCCATGCAAACCGGAGATGCCGACCCCTCTTTTATCCGGGAGATCGTTTTTGATGAAAGAGGAAGCGTAGAGCAGCCAGCCATTTACCAAACTATCATCGGGGATTTCTTCAAGACACTTTTCCGCGTCTTCATCTCGCCTCAGGCGCCCTGATTCTTTAACAAGTCATTTCATATTTAACGCCCTCGTAAGTCGCATGACTTTTGATGGGTCTCACTGAATTACATCAACTTTTAAATATTAATTTTTTATGCGTAACAAAGGAGTTGTCGTCGTATTGACCATCGTGGTGACACTGCTGTGTCTCTATTACCTGTCGTTTACTTTCGTCTCCCGGCGGGTGCAGAAGGATGCCACAGATTTTGCCACGGAAAAAAATGGCTCGTTAAGCCTGAACAAAAAGCAATCATATCTGGATTCGTTGTGGAGCATTCCAGTATACAATCTATTCGGTGTAGAGTACACCTATAAAGAGGTCAAGGAAAATGAATTGAGCTTAGGCCTTGATCTGATGGGAGGTATGCATGTTGTGCTTGAGGTTTCACCAGGAGAAATCATCCGTGGCCTTAGTGCAAACGGCCAGGACCCTATCCTGACAGCCGCTTTGCAAAAGGCGAGAGAGAAACAAAAGACCAGCCAAGAGAGCTTTGCTGACCTGTTTTACGCTGCCTTCAAGGATGCTAATCCCGACAAGGGTCTCGCATCGCTGTTTGCCTCAGCGGCCAACCGCGGCCGGGTTAGCCTTGCGGATAGTGACAACGCCGTGTTGAAATTTCTGAAGGCTGAAATTGAAAGTGCTATCGACAGGTCTTTCACCATCCTAAGTACACGCATCAACCAATTTGGGACGTCAGAAGCGAAAGTGCAACGCCTCCAGCAATCAGGCAGGATACAGATTGAGATTCCGGGTGCCGATAACCCACAACGCGTACGGAAGTTGCTACAGGGAGTGGCTCGTCTTGAGTTTTGGGAAGTGGTCGAATACAACGATCCGCAATTGAGCCAGGCACTGACGAGCATTAACCAGATGTTGCTCAAGGAACAGAATGCGAAGCTTACTGAAATGAAGCCCAAGGATGCAGACCTTAAAAAGACTTTGGATACTGACGACGTCAAAGCAGATACTGCAAAGTCAGCATTGGAGAAGCAATTGAGCCAGGCAGCGAAAGATACCACCGGCAACTCCCTTGATTCTCTCACCAGACTGAGTATGTCACCTTTGTTTGCGCTTAGCAACCAGGGAATTCCTTTTTTGTACAATGTGAAAGACACAGCCACCATCAACCGTCTTCTGAAAAGAGAAGATGTGAAGACCTATTTCCCACGTACCATTGGTTGGTTCTGGGACGTTAAGCCAGAACCGGATCTCACCACAGGAATTGAAGATCTAAGGCTGAACTTTGTAAACCTTGGACGGAATGGAAAGCCTTTGTTATCGGGAGAAGTGATCAACGATGCCCGTCTTGACTACGATCAATTTGCCAGGCCCGCTGTCAGTATGACTATGAATGCCACAGGTTCAAGGATATGGGCCAAGGTGACAGCTGCCGCTTCAAGCAAGACACCCCAGGGCAGGATTGCTATCGTACTAGACAATTATGTGTACACAGCACCCACCGTGCAGGGAGAGATCCCCAACGGTAATTCCCAGATCACCGGGAGCTTTGAACTCGAAGAGGCAAAAGACCTGGCGCTGGTTTTGAGGGCCGGATCATTGCCTGCTCCGACCCTCATTGTGGAGGAAGCCATCATCGGCCCTTCGTTGGGGGAGGTTGCCCAGAACCAGGGATTCATTTCCATGGCAGCCGGTCTTGCCTTGGTAGTAATTTTTATGGTGATCTACTATGCCAAAGGCGGCTGGGTCGCTGATCTTGCACTGCTCTTCAATATATTCTTTATCCTGGGCATTTTGGCCCAGCTCAATTCAGCGCTTACATTACCCGGAATTGCCGGTATCGTCCTCACTATGGGTATGGCTGTTGATGCGAACGTTCTTATCTATGAACGCATACGAGAAGAATTAAGACTTGGGAGAAAATTGCGTGAAGCGATCAAGAAAGGATATGAAAGGGCGTTTGCTGCGATTTTCGACTCCAACCTTACGACCTTCCTGACCGCGATGTTCCTGTACATCTTCGGACAAGGACCTCTCAAAGGGTTTGCGGTGGTTTTGATGATTGGTATCGCCACTTCCTTCTTTTCGGCGGTTTATATTTCCCGTGTTATTATTGAATGGATGGTGCGCAAGGGAGATGAAGCCAAGGTAACCTTTGAGACATTCGCCACATGGTCCCTCGGCAGGAATTCCAATTTCGATTTTATCGCCAGCCGCAAGAAGGCATACATCTTCTCCTCCGTAGTTATCCTCATTGGTATGGTGCTGATTGCAGTTCAAGGCCTGAACCTGGGTGTAGACTTCAAGGGAGGCAGGTCTTACACCGTGACGTTCAACCAGCCCGTGGAAGCCACCAAGTTAAAGTCAGACCTCACCAGCAGCTTTGAGAACTCAAGCACGGAAGTGAAGAATTATGATGGGAACAACGTAATGAAAGTGACAACTTCCTATCTCATCGATAATGACTCAGACAACGCGGATGAAAAAGTTAAGACTGCCCTTATTTCGGGTGTGGAGAAAGCCACCGGAAAACAATTCACCGAGAATGACCGGGGAGTTGATGATACACACTTCACCATTTCTTCATCGACCAAAGTCGGCGCAACGATTGCCGATGACATCAAGGATTCGTCTTTCCTGGCCGGTGGCCTGGCGATTCTTTCCATTTTCCTTTATATCCTCTTGCGATTCAGGAAGTGGCAGTACAGCACAGGTGCTATTGTGGCATTGATCCATGATTCCCTCTTCACGTTCGCTGCTTTTGCAATTGCCCGGGTGCTGGGTTTCCCCCTTGAAATAGACCAGGTATTTGTCGCAGCCTTATTGACGATCATTGGATACTCTATCAATGACACGGTGATCATTTTTGACCGTATCCGGGAGTACATTAGCCTGGGTACAAGTCATGAGCGCGAAAAAATATTTAATTCGGCCATTAACAGTACTTTGAGCCGTACGCTGATCACCTCTGGCACGGTGTTGCTCGTGGTGGTGGTGCTGCTTTTCTTTGGAGGAGAGATTTTGCGCGGTTTCTCATTTGCATTGATCGTGGGCGTAATCATCGGAACCTACTCATCCATCTTCATTGCATCGCCATTGGTTATTGATCTTGACCCAATTCAGAAGGTGCCTGCCAAGGCTTAAGCTTAACTTCACGTTGAAAGATGTCCTGTTTCTGAGAAGAGGCAGGACATTTTTTATTGAACCTTCTCGACCCTTACACCCACGGCGATCACCCCGGTCAGGGTATCCTGCCTCATGAGCTGGTCCAGCTTCACAGCGTATTTTCCAGAGTGTGAAAAACGATATTGGCCAAGAAGCATGAAACGATGATCGTACAAGTCACCCAGACCACTTTCGCCGAACGGTTGGCCTGTCTTTTCATCAAAGAGATCATTGTATACAAGTTTTTTTGACAGCTCTTTTCCAGTGGAGTCATACAGGTGGTAAGTCACAAAAATTCTGGCGAAGGGATAGTCGAGGGAATTGCGAACATTATAATAGATGTTGTATCGTTGCGCGGTATCGGCCACTGCAAATTCAAAACGGGGTTCCTCAATTACCCTCCAAGCCCGATTCTTGAATTCAACATTATCTTCGTAGAGCCTGTTACTGTCACAAGAGTTAAGGCCAAGGATAAATAATGAACCTATGCCAATGGCAAAAGACAGGCTCCTTATGCCCTGCTTATAAATAACTTTCATTGTTATTTCGGTGCTTGCGGATTAGGTGGACCTTGGCCGGGTCTGCCACGTCCAGCATTCCCACCCCGATTGGAATTGTTTCCTCCTCCACTTTTATTTCCTTCAGGCCCCCTGTTTGCGCCGCCTCGCCCATCTCGTCCATCCCGTCTGCGATTACGTGACTTTTTCTTGCCTCCTTTGTTGCTGAACTTCTTGTCAAGCCTTTCGAGGTCGCTGTTAAGAACCGAAAGTGGTTCCCTTTCTTCAATTTGGTCGAGTTCCAGGGTGGCGGGCTTCTTCCCCTCCTGGTTAAGAGCAAGGATCTCATTGACTCGGTCCACGTTAAGTGGATACCAGGCACTTTCTTCCTTGTATCCGAACCACATAATTTTCCTAAAGATGTCAGTCTTCTGGAGCGTGGCATCGCCTTTTTCCGTCTGGAGAGGCCTGGCAACATCAGGAATATGTTTCAACGCGTCCATGTATGTTTCCAATTCATAATTGAGACAGCACTTCAGTCGGCCGCATTGTCCGGAAAGTTTACTGGGATTGAGCGAGAGGTTTTGATACCGTGCCGCGCTGGTGGCCACGTTCTTGAAATCGGTGAGCCAGGTAGAGCAGCATAGCTCCCTGCCGCACACACCAATTCCCCCCAACCGACCTGCTTCTTGCCTAAGGCTGATCTGCCTCATTTCAACGCGCACCCGGAATTCTCCTGCCAGTACCTTGATCAATTCCCGGAAGTCGACGCGCTCATCGGCCGAGTAGAAAAAGCTTGCCTTGGTATTGTCCGCCTGATACTCCACATCGGAAAGCTTCATGTTCAGCCTCATTTGCCTGATGATTTCACGACCCCGGTGGAGGGAGGGAATTTCACGCTTCTGCACCTCAAGGTATTTCTCGAGGTCTTTGGGATGGGCCAGCCGGTAGATCTTTCTGATCTCACCATCATTGGCTACATTTTTCTTCTTCATTTGAAGACGGACCAGTTCACCTTGCAGAGAGACATGACCAAGGTGATGGCCATTTTGAACTTCCACAATGATGGCATCACCGGAAGTAAGGTCAATCTTGTCAGGGTTTCTGAAAAAATCTTTGTACCCATTCTTAAAGCGCACCTCCACGATGTCGAATCGGTCGGCCATGGGAACCTCCATGTTGGAGAGCCAATCGAACACATTCATTTTATTGCAGCCTCCGGTTCCGCAAGCCCCGTTGTTTTTACAGCCCGAAACCTTTCCGTCTTTCGCAGTACCGCATGCACATCCCATATTCAATAGTTTAGGGTCATCACTGCTGTGTCTGACCTCAGGAACCCTCTCTACACCCATCCAACCTATCCAGGGGCTCTTCAAAAAGTAAATCTACACCAATATCCTTGCGGAAATATACACCTCTCCACGAAATGCCTGAAACCGAATCATAGGCATTTCTTTGCGCAGCCTTTAGGGTCTTACCTTTTCCGGTCACGGCCAGCACGCGACCTCCATCCGTTACCAACTCGTTGCCTTTCATTCTTGTACCTGCGTGAAATGCGAGGGCGCCTCCCGTCTGGGGCAGGCCCTCAATTACCTTTCCCTTTTCATAGTCGCCGGGATATCCACCCGAAACCATCATCACAGTAACAGCGAAGTCAGGATCAATGACCAGTTTTTTGTTTCTCAACTGGCCGCGGGCGCAAGCCTCCAGGAGTTCAACAAAATCCGAGTCAATACGCGTCATGACTGCCTCTGTTTCGGGGTCCCCCATCCGGGCATTGTACTCGATTACCTGAGGTTCGCCTTTGACGTTGATTAGCCCAAGAAAAATGAACCCTTTGTAGGCGATGTCCTCTTTCTTCAGGCCGGCCAGTGTGCGTTTGATGATCGTGGACTCCACTTTCTCCATGAATGTATTGTCTGCGAAGTATACTGGCGACACAGCCCCCATGCCACCGGTGTTTGGTCCCGTGTCACCATCGCCGATGCGCTTATAGTCTTTCGCCTCCGGAAGGATGACGTACCCGTCACCGTCGGTCAACACAAAGACGGATACCTCTATTCCCTCAAGGAATTCTTCAATTAATACGCGCGCACTCGCTTCCCCAAATCGTCTATTTCCGAGCATGTCTTCCAGGGCATGGTGTGCCTCTTCCATTTGGGTGCAAATGATCACGCCCTTGCCGGCGGCGAGTCCATCAGCTTTCAACACGATGGGCATGCCACAGGTGTCAAGGTAGCGGTGTGCATCACCCATATCCGCGACTGTAAATGTTTTGGCCTTGGCTGTAGGCACGCCATGGCGAAGCATGAATTGTTTCGAAAAGTCCTTGCTTCCCTCCAATTGGGCTCCCTGTTTTCCAGGTCCGACCATCAGTATCTTTTTCAAAGCCGGATCTTTTTCAAAGTGATCCCGAATACCATTCACCAATGGCACTTCCGGTCCAACCACCACCAGTTGTATGTTGTTTTGAAGGCATGCCTTTGCCAATGAGTCAAAGTCGTCAGCTTTCACGGGAAGATTCTCGCCCACTTCTGCAGTGCCCGCATTGCCCGGGGCAAAGAAAAGCTTGTTGGTGAGTTTACTTTGTCTGATTTTCCAGCCCAACGCGTGTTCGCGGCCTCCACTTCCAATGAGAAGAATGTTCATGTATGCGACAAACCTCAAAGATAGAAAAATAGAGGATTGGGTAATGGTTGTTGACTTGATCGTTCTTGCCAAGCGAACAACCAGGAATGTTTAACCAACAACCGGTTAATTAGCGTACTCGCTCAGGAACTTGATCCGCATCAGCCTGATTTCTTCCTCGCTGAAATCCGCGTTGTTGGTGTCGTTCATGGCATCTTCCAGGCTGTCGGTTTCAGAATTGAGGAAATAATCAAAGATTTGGTCTTGTTTGTTATCATCAAGAACATCGTTGATGTAATAGTCAAGATTAAGTTTGGTGCCGGAATAGCAGATGTTTTCAATTTCCGTGAGCATCTCCTCAAAGGAGATATTCTTGGACTGGGCGATTTCTTCGAGGTCCACCTTACGGTCAATCTGCTGGATTATAAAGATTTTGATCTTCGATTTGTTGACTGACGATTTCACCACAACATCCGAGGCCGTCTCTATGTCATTGTCGTCAACATATTTTTGGATCACTTCCAGAAACTCTTTTCCAAACTTATTGACTTTACCCATGCCAACGCCGTTGACAGCAGCGAGGTCCTCATTGTTAGTGGGATAGGTGGTGGCCATCTCCTCGAGTGAAGGGTCCTGGAAGATTACATAGGGAGGTAGGTTTTTGTGCTTGGCCACCTGCTTTCGTAGGGTCTTAAGCATTTCGAACAACTTCTCATCATATGCTTTCGAGTTAGCAGGTGCTCGTTCTGAAGAAACCTCCTCATCTTCAATGGCCGTAGTGAAATCATGGTCACGAGCCAATTCAATGGAATGAGGCTTGGTGAGAAACTTCTTTCCTTTTTCTGACAACCTTAGCACGCCAATATTGTCGATGTCTTTTTCCAGGTATTGATAAATCAGCGTTTGACGAACGACGGATCTCCAAAAGTCTGCCTCTTCATCTCCTCCCTTCCCATATATAGGAAGGTCAAAGTGTCCGTAGCTTTTTACGTATTCATCTTCCACACCCCGTATGACATTAACGAGGTGATTGAGGCCGAATCGTTCGTTGGTCTGCTTCACAGCTTGCACTACGGTCTTCACCGCCTCGGTACCATCATACCTTTCGCGCGGATGTACGCAATTGTCGCAGGAGCCGCAATTCTCTTCCATGAACTCTTCTCCGAAATAGTGGAGGAGTTGCCTCCTGCGGCAAACCGGGGACTCAGCATAGAATTCCATTTCCTGCAGAAGCACACGGGCATTTTCTCTTTCCTGAACGGTTTTATCTTTATTGAATTTCTCCAGTTTGTTCAAGTCATTGTGACTGTAAAACATCAGGCATATTCCTTCCAGCCCATCGCGCCCGGAGCGCCCGGTTTCCTGGTAATATCCTTCAAGAGACTTGGGCACGTCATAGTGAACCACAAATCTGACATCGGGTTTGTCTATTCCCATCCCGAAGGCAATGGTGGCGACGATAATGTCTGTTTCTTCATTTAGAAAATCATCCTGGTTTTTTACCCGTATGTCTGGATCCAGTCCGGCGTGATAAGGAGCAGCCCGAAAGCCGTTGACACTGAGCAACTGTGCGATTTCTTCCACCTTCTTGCGACTAAGGCAATAGATAATTCCTGATTTTCCTTTGTGATCTTTCAGGAAGCGAATCAGTTGTTTTTTAGTTTCTTTTTTAGGCCGCACTTCATAGTATAGGTTCCGGCGGTTGAAAGAGGAGATGAACACATCCGCCTCTTCCATCTGAAGATTCTTTTGAATATCAAGCTGGACCTTTGGCGTTGCGGTGGCCGTTAGTGCAATAACCGGCATATCACCGAGTTGCGCTATCATCGTTTTGATCTTGCGATACTCAGGTCGAAAGTCATGTCCCCATTCTGATATGCAATGCGCCTCGTCGATGGCGACAAACGAAACGTTTACTTTTTGAAGAAAGGCGATGTTCTCTTCTTTGTTCAGAGATTCAGGTGCCACGTAGAGAAGTTTTACCGAGCCGCTGATGCAATCTTTCTTAAGCCGTGTGATCTCTCCTTTGCTCAGCGTTGAATTCATAAACCGCGCATGGATACCATAGGCGTTTAGCTGGTCCACCTGGTTTTTCATTAATGCGATGAGCGGGGAGATGACGATGGCAAGACCGTCCTTGATCATGGCCGGGAGTTGATAGCACAATGACTTGCCGGCCCCCGTGGGCATAATGACGAATGTGTTGCGTCCTGTTAATATATTTCTTATGACAGTTTCCTGGTTTCCACGAAAAGAGGTGTATCCAAAAAATTCTTTCAGTTGAGCTTTTAATGTATCTTTTTCTTCGGCCACGATCATGATTCCCAATTCGATTAAATCCTTACATTTGCCTTCCGCAATCGATAACATGCGAAAGAGCATTGAATATACTAAAAAATATTCAGAATATTCCCAACAATTTCCTGAATTACAGTGATGCAAAGGGTGAACGGATTGATCAGAGAAATGTTATTGTAAGCCTGTTAAAATGGATAAAAATTTACATGTAGTCCTTATGGCAGGCGGCGTGGGTACGCGCTTCTGGCCATACAGCCGAAATGCAAAACCCAAACAGTTCCTGGATGTTCTCGGTATCGGCAAGACGCTCCTCCAGACAACGTACGATCGTTATGTTTCGATTTGTGCTCCGGAGAATATTTGGATTGTTACCCATGAAGAACATGCGGGACTTGTGCGCGATCAACTTCCCACCGTTCAGGCTGACCAAATACTGGCCGAGCCCATGCGCAAGAACACCGCTCCGTGTATTGCTTATGCCGCCAACAAGGTCTTCTGTAAGGATAAGAATGCTATCATGATAGTTAGTCCTACGGACCACCTTATCCTGAGCGAGAAGGAGTTCCTCCTGACTATTCAGAAAGCAGTTGACCAGGCGAAGTCACAGGATAAATTGATTACCCTGGGCATTAAGCCAACCAGGCCCGAGACAGGATACGGGTATATTCAGTTCCTGGAGGGAAAGTCGAGCCTTAAGAAGGTAAAGACATTTACCGAAAAGCCGGCCATGGTGCTGGCGAAGACCTTTCTCGAGAGCGGTGATTTTGTATGGAACTCCGGAGTGTTTGTCTGGGGTGTCAAGGCTATCCTCGCTGCATTCCAACATTACCTACCCGACCTGTCGGAAGCCTTTGAAGAAATCCGTCCTCAACTTTTCACTGAGGATGAGAAGGCATTGGTCAACCGGGTATATGCGCAGACCAAAAATATCTCCATAGACTACGGCGTTATGGAGAAAGCTGACAATGTGTACGTGTCATTGGGTAATTTTACATGGTCAGACCTTGGCTCATGGGCATCCCTCCACGAAGCGTCCAGCCGGGATGAGCACAATAATGTTGTCAATGGAAATGTGTTGGTATATGACACCCGAAATTCTGTCATCAAGGGAGCAGACGACAAGCTGCTTGTTGTACAGGGACTTAATGGCTACCTGGTGGGCGTCTTTGACAACGTAGTAATCATCTGCGAAAAGGACAAGGAAGAATTGTTTCGCCGGTATGTCAATGACCTGAAGGCAAAACCTAACAGCCAGGACTACTTGTAGTTCTTCTGCCGCACCACTTCATACATTGCGATACCCGCGGCGACAGATACATTCAGTGATTCTATTTTCCCCTTCATGGGAATGCTTGCGCTCCGATCCGCATCCTTCAGCAAGGATGGCGAGATGCCATCTTCTTCTGATCCAAGCAACAATGCGGTAGGGGTGGAGAGGTCCAATTCATAAAGTACCTTCGATGCCTTCTCTGTACAGGCAACCACCTGAATTCCGTTTTCCTGAAGTTCTTTAATGGCATGCTTCAGTGACTTGACCCTGCATACAGCAATATGGTTTAAGGCCCCTGCAGAAGTCTTCATCGCATCACTGGTCACGGGTGAGTTGCCCTTCTCTTCGATAACCAGGGCATCCATCCCTGCGCATTCACAGGTACGGGCTACGGCACCAAAGTTCCTCACATCGGTAATTCGATCCAGCAGGAGAAAGAAGGGCGTGCGTCCTTCCGCGTAAGCTTTGTCGATGAGCACCTGAAGAGAAGCGTATTGTACCGCAGACAGGTATCCCACCACACCCTGATGGTTCCGGGTGGTAACCCGGTTGATCTTCTCCAGGGGGACCCAGCTGTAGGGTACGCCATTGTCTTTCAAAACACCCACCAACTCTTTCATAAGGTCATTCGTGAGGCCGGCCTGCAGATAAATTTTTTCAATCTGCTTACCTGCTTTTACGGCCTCAATAACGGCGCGGGTGCCATAAATCAATTCTGTTTTTTCCATCTGAAACCTGGTGGGATTAATGGGAATGTGCTTACAAAGAAAAGCAATTCAGATCAGAATCGGCTTTTACGCCATAAGTCGACCGTCAGGTACCAGTCCTCTGCAAAGTCTTTGTCCCTGACAAGAACATAATAATCGGGACCGTAAACGCTTCCCACCTTGTTAAAGGTGAACTGCATATGTGGACTTTTGTAAGCCCATACTTCCTGTTGGGCATTGAGCATCACCTCATCCGGAGCGCCAAATACGATGAAGATCATTCCTTTGTCCGTCTTCCACCCTTCTTTGTATGAAGTAAAAAAGTAATTGGCAAACTCCACCCTCTTGAAATAATTTCTCATAAATGTCTTTGCGCGGTCTTTGTCGCGTGTGATATCCAAAATGACCTTATCAAATTTGGCTTTGTCCTCACCGGCGGCACCGATCTGATCATTCTCTTCACGTGTGGTAACAAATAGTAATGGCCCCTTCAGGTCAGCGAGCTTGTTGTACTTTGGGTAAGGGTCCTTTTTGACCAGAAAGGCAAACCCTTCTGCGGATAAGGTATCTTCTTGCGCCAGGTAGAGGCCTTCCTGGTTGAAAGGCCCGACTTCATGATCAGAGGAAATTGTAAATGTTGAATCCGGAAACAAGAACTTGTCCATTCTGAATTCTTTGTCAGCGAAGGGGGGTGAGGGCGTTGGGAAGTTTTCCCGGTAAAATGAAAAATGAATTGGTTTTTCCGGGCTGCTTCCACGCACCTTGTACCTACCGGAAGCGGACTGATAGGTGAGCCATTGAGGCAGTCCACTCACCTCCAATAGTCCGTTGACAGGGTAATGCGCTTCAATCTGTTTGATGAAGGACCAACTCTTTGAGGTGCTTACATTGGTCACCTTGGCCATCAGTATCCAGGGCTTGGCCGGTTTAGGGAACTTGAACTTGCCTTCCAACCACCCTTGTGAAAGGGATACTGTATCATGCGGTCTGATGATGCCACCCTGCCGTTGGCTGTACGAGTCTTTCTTTTCCCATTGTACGATATAAGAGGTAGCCGTAGCGTTGTTTGCCTTCAGGAGGAAATAGACTGCTATGGTGTCCCCCTTAACAACGGGATGCAACTGCATCTCCACTTCTCCCTGTAGGTTATAGAGATAACTGAAATTGATGCTGTTCACCGCCTGACTCCTTCCGGTAGTTGCTGCCAACATCAACAGAAAAATGATAACACCCTTCATGCTGATCCAATGAAAACATTTGTTTGACATGAGATACCCTGCTGGTTCTGTGCCTGTAGCTGTGCGCAGGCCCAATGGAATGCAAAAATAACGAAGAAACGAATAGAATCGATACATTGACAAAAACAGTATTTTTGCGCGCATGTCGAAAATTTACACCACCGAGATTACTTCCGATCAAATTGCTTCAGACAATCCACTTCACCAGCGATTGTTGAAGCCCTATTATGCCGCCAAGGAATGGGTGCAAGGAGATTTGCTGGAGGTTGGCTGTGGCGAAGGAAGGGGCATAGACCTCCTGATGCCCATCATTTCTTCCTACTGCGCCGTCGACAAAATTGAAGGGGCTATTGCAAGGCTCGGGGAAAAATACCCGAAGGGCAAATTCATCAGTGGACACCTGCCGCCTTTGCCTTATGCCGATTCCTCCTTTGACTCTCTCGTGAGCTTTCAGGTGATCGAGCACATCGAGGATGATTCCCTTTTCCTCAAGGAGATTTACCGGGTACTTCGCCCAGGTGGCATTGCTCTCCTCACCACGCCCAATCGACTCATGTCACTCTCCAGAAATCCGTGGCATGTGCGGGAGTATACTTCTGAGGAATTGAAGGCGCTTGCGAGCACCCTGTTCAAGCATGTCGAGATGAAAGGAATTGTAGGCAATGAAAAAGTGATGGGTTACCATGAGCGCAACAGAAAATCCGTAGACCGTCTGATGCGTTGGGATATTTTTGATTTACAACATCGTCTGCCCGCCGCAGTGCTCCGCATCCCGTATGACCTGATGAATCGCCTCAACCGCAACAAATTGAAAAACGCAAATGACGAATTAGTCTCTGGCATCTCCCACATGGATTACCTCGTAACAAACGAACCGTCTGTCGCCCTCGATTTGTTCCTCCTTTTGAGAAAATAATCTTTTAGAAATTTCTCCTGTTATTTCCGTCCGTAATCTGAAGACCTTCGATGATCCTCTGGTAGGCATCTTCATATTTCTTGGCGAGTTCATTCTCTCCATTTTCGTAGAGAATGCGTTGAAGTTCTCCAAGTACATACAGGTTGCGCTGAATCTCGATGGAAATTCCTGAATACCGATGGGTCTCGTAATCGGCCATTTCTATGGCGCGCGGACCCATCACATTGGCAATTTCCAGCGCCTTTCCTTTTTCATTCACCTTGAACAGAAGATCAACTTGCGATACGCCTGTGAGATCATACCGAATGGCTTTATCCGGAATCTTATCCATGCTAAAAAACAGAACATTCTTCGCACGGGTGGTGTCCCCTTCATCCAGCAGTGCCTCTGCAAGAGAGTTGAGTGATCCACGATGATTCTGCACAAACCCTTTGTAGTCCTCGTTGTAATAGAGCTTGGGGTTGTCCAGTCCCCGGTAACTGAATTGGTTGATCATCTTGTCGTAAGAAGATTCAGTGTTTACCAGATTCTCGCGGTCCTTGCGTGTATTTCTTACCGGTAGTACACGGTAGGCGTTCCCTTCCTGAACTACATAGGCGCGCAAATCAAGATTCAATTGTGAAAGGGAGGTGTTGTTAAGGTAGATGGGGCGATCCCAATTATTACTAGCGAGAACATCCAGGAAGGCAAGGTCCTTTTTCTCGAGGGCATTTCCCTTGAGCCTGATCCTCATCTGATCGACAACGAGGCTGTCCATTCCTTTGGGAATTATTCCCTTCGCGAGCACAGCCGCCTTGTCGATGTTTAATGTAAAGACCTTACTGGGTACCAGGTTGTTCCGGTCATACCTCAATTGAGGATAATTCTTCTTCAATAGATCCAGGAATTGGATAAGATCAATACTAGGAATCTTCATGTCCTGATAGTACAACACATCGTTGAAACCACCCTGACGGTAGTGGTCCAGGGTCAAGGTGTATTTAAATGGCTCCGATTTGTTTTGCTTCATCATGGACTGCTCGATGTACCAGTCGGTATTATAGTAGCTCAGCACCACGACGCGCACATCGGTGCGATGGCCCTCCACCTCTTGTGCATACCAAAGCATGAAAGTGTCGTTATCACCGCCGGTAAAGATCACCGCATTCGGATCGCAGGAAGAAAGGTAGTTCTTGCCGGAATCCACAGAGAAGAAGCGATTGGATCGGTTGTGATCATCCCAGCCGGATACTCCCATAAGAACGGGTGCGGCAAGACACAACACCGTAGCAGCTACAGCACTTGTCTTCAGGTTCTTGAGGAAGCGGTTGGCAGATTCCGCAATCGCGATTACCGCCAGGCCGATCCAGAAAGTAAACGCGTAAGTGGACCCGGAATATATGTAGTCCCGTTCACGAGGCTCTTCAGGAGGTGCATTCAGATAAACAACAATGGCTACCCCGGTCATTACAAACAGGAGCCCGATAACCGCAAAGTTTTTTGTGTCTTTGACGAATTGGTAGAACATTCCGATAAGGCCAAGGATGAAGGGGATCATGAAGAAATTATTCCGTGCCTTGTTTTCTGCCAGTTCCATCGGAAGTTTTTCGAACCAACCGTTCGGACCCAGCCAATCCGCGCCCTGAATATCACTTTCCCGGCCGGCGAAATTCCACATGAAGTACCGCATGTACATGTGCCCGATTTGCTGCCGGAACATGTAGTAAATATTTTGCGCAAAAGTGGGTTTCTCTCCTTCCTTAAGTCCGATGATGTCCATATAGGACTTCTTGTATTCCGGATTCCAGGCCCGTGGCAAAATGGTTTCCTGACCTGGCTCGTAGATATAATCCAGCTTATGGTCTGTGATTTCGTATTTGTCTTTTCCCTTGGTGTACACGGCGGCACCATCTTTATAGTCGATGATCTTCGCCGTGAAGTATGATCCGTACAACAGCGGGCGACTGCCATATTGTTCGCGCTTAAGGTACCTCACAAACGACATCACGTCTTTTGGTGCATTTTCATTGATGGGCGTGTCAAAGTTTGACCGAACGACAATGGTGGCGTAGGAAAAATATCCGATCAAAATAAAAGATGTGGCCAGCAGAAACGTATTCAAGACAGGTTTATCATGGATATGCGAGTAGCGTATGCCGACGACAAGACTCACAACCAACAGGAGGCAGAAAACAATCACGCCCGACCCGAATGGAAGTCCAAGGTTATTAACAAAAAACAATTCAAATCCACCGGCCAGGGAAGGAAGACCCGGGACAATGATGTCATTGATGAAGATGACCAATCCACCACTCACCCCGAGAGCAGCGACAATGCCCCACTGAGAAGGTTGATACTTCTTAAAATAATAAATCAATGCAAGGGCGGGAATAGTGACAAGGTTCAGCATGTGGATGCCAATGGACAAACCGACGATGTAGGCAAAGAATACTAGCCACCGATTGGCAGCGGCCTCGTCTTCGATCACATCCCACTTCAGAATGCCCCACACGACGAATGCTGTAAAGAAGGAGGACATCGCATACACCTCTGCTTCAACAGCAGAAAACCAAAATGAATCGGAGAATGTATAGGCCAAGGCCCCCACCAGGCCGGCTCCCATCAGCATCCAAATCTGGCCCTCTGAGAGTTGGGAATCTTTCTTCACGCCCATCATCTTTCTTCCAAAAAGCGTGATCGACCAAAACAGGAAGAGAATAGTAAATGCACTAGCCAACACGCTCATGAAGTTAATCCAGTAGGATACTTTGGTCACATCACCGAATGCCAGGAAGGAAAACATACGGCCGAGGAGCATAAAAAGAGGTGCGCCGGGTGGGTGCGAAACCTCAAGTTTATAGGCTACGGCGATGAATTCGCCACAGTCCCAGTAGCTTGCCGTCTCCTCGAATGTCAGCCAGTAGGTGATCAGTGCAACGGCAAAAGCAAGCCAGCCGAAGAAATTATTGGTCTTTTGGAAACTCATTTGGTCGTATGTCAAAAACTTGAAGGGGCGAAAATAAGGAATAGTCGATTGCCCGGTATCACCTGCACAGAGTTTTTAATATTGCTGAATGAAAAGGGCGCTATAACTTAGCAGAATGCAGTCCGTACCCTTTTTGTCCCTTCAACCGCAACATGACCTCATACGTCGAGAACTGGAGCTGGGATTCGGTAAAGTGATAGACACCTCCCATTATATCTTGGGTGGTGAAGTTGTGGCATTTGAGAAGGAGTATGCTGCATACTCCGGGGTAAAGCATTGCGTTGCTGTGGCCAATGGAATGGACGCACTTTACATTTCCCTGAAACTATTGGGTATTGCTGAAGGCGATGAGGTGATCGTTCCCGCCCTCACGTGTGTCCCAACCTGGATGGCCGTAACGAGGTCGGGGGCAACCATTGTTCCTGTTGATGTGCATCTTGAATCCTATTGCATGGACGAACGAAAACTTGAACAAGTCATTACCCATAAGACAAAGGCAATCGTGCCGGTAAATTTATATGGAAGGCCCGCCAACCTTCCCGTGATTGCTAAATTGGGTAGTGCACACGGCATTGCCATGGTGGAAGATAATGCCCAGGGCCATGGCGCAAGCATTCTGGAGAAGCACACTGGAAGTTTTGGAATGGTTGCCGCCACGAGCTTTTATCCCACAAAGAATTTGGGGGCGCTTGGTGATGGTGGAGCCATTACAACCAATAGCGATGAAGTCGCGGAAAGTGCAAAACGATTTCGCAACTATGGAACCACTCAACGTTTCCACCACGACATCATTGGGATCAACTCCAGGCTGGACGAATTGCAGGCTGCCTTTCTCAGGATAAAGCTGAAGCATCTCAATGACTGGAATAAAGAGCGCCAAAAGATTGCAAGGCGCTATCAGGATTCACTTGAACGTGTTGGGGACCTTATTCTTCCAAGGAGTGTAGAAGACTATGTGCAGAATTACCATTTATTTGTTGTTAGGACGAATCAACGGGATGCATTCAGAAAATATATGTCAGGGCGAGAGGTGATGACAGACATCCATTACCCGGTGCCTCCCCATCTTCAACCTGCTTACCATTCGTTGGGTTTCAGGAAAGGTAACTTCCCCATATCAGAAAAAATTTGTGAAACTATTCTCAGTTTGCCAATGTGGCCCGGAATGAAGGAAGAGCAGGTAGATTATGTTATAGAATGCACCAGAGGTTTCTTTGTATAATTGATTCGAAATCAATTATACACAATGATGTAGAACAACAGCCATAAAACAAAAATGGGTACGTAAAAGCCGAGCACAATTGTCCACGCCGGCTTCATTCCTTTTTTTGCAAAGTGCTGGATGCCCAGGGCGACAACATACCAATACAGCGGCTCAAAGATGTTTAGCGCTTTTAAAGGATAGGCATATCGGGTGGGCAGTTCCTGGTAGTCTACAAGGCTCATCAGGGAGAAAGGATAAAAGGCCTGGATCTCATAGAAATTCGGGTCCGTTTTGAATCCCAGGAACCATCCAATCTTTATCAGTTCGGGAATGAGAAAGACAAATTCTCCTACCAGTACGATTCCCCAGCATTGTGAAAACGTGACCCGGTAGCCAAACAAGAAACAGCCGACCCAGATCACAAAACCAAGGACGGTGAATTTCCACATATAAATGAGTGGGATTGACAGGTACTGAAAGGCACTGCGTATGTATAAAATTGAGCCTTGTGCCTGATCGGCCAGGAATTCAAATGCGGCAGTTTCGTTTTCGATCATCGTTTTCTTGATGAATAACACCGTCAGGGTGGTCAGGCACAACAGGACCAACGTTTGACGCTTGGGGGCAGCGAATATTGATTTTGACTCGGAAGTTGTTTCCATACGGTTAACTGACGGCGGGGTGTTACTTTTGCATTCGTGAAAGATAGAAGTAAATTATTATTCGTTCTTCTCGCTGGCCTGATCTCCTTTTCTGCCGGGGCTCAAGTGAAGCAAGTGAAGAAAGACACGACCATCATTTTGATCTCTGATATTACCGTTCAATTGGAGTCGACCAAAGCATTGAACGACTTATACAATTTTAAGTTTGACAGGGCGGAACAGCAATTTCGGTGGTTCAAGCAGAAATATGCCTGGCATCCACTTCCTTATTTCCTTCTTGGGTTAAGCGAGTGGTGGAAAATAATGCCAAACACCCAGGACAAATCACATGATGACAGGTTCCTCGCTTATATGGACAGCACCATCCGCGTAGCGGATCACCTGCACGACAATAGCCCCGAGTATGCTTTGGAAGCTGCCTTTTTTCTTGCCGCAGCTCATGGGTTTAAGGGGAGACTCTATTCGGATGAGGAGCGCAAAGAGTGGAGGAAGGCTGCCTTCGCGGGGAAGAAGGCGTTGAAGTACCTGGACGAATGCAAAGAAAAAAATTACCTGAGTCCCGAGCTGCTTTTCGGTGACGCCCTCTATAACTACTTCTCGGTGTGGGTACCGGAAAACTATCCAGCGTTGAAACTTATCCTCTGGGCATTTCCCAAAGGCGATAAGGAACTCGGACTGAAGCAACTCAAAGAGGTATCCTACAATGCCTTTTATACCCGCACCGAGGCAATGGTGTGGCTCATGCGCATATGGAACAGCTATGAGAACAAAAATGAGCAGGCCCTTCAACTTTCAGAATATTTGCATCAGACTTACCCGGACAATCCTTATTTTCACCGATACTATGCCAGGATGTTGTATGCCCGCGGGATGTACCCTGAAATGGAACGCGAATCAAAGGCAGTGTTGGCCAGGATTGACAGCGGCAATTTGGGATATGAAGCCAACAGCGGGAGGTACGCGTCTTTTTTTCTCGGGCAGTTGGGAGATGCAAGAAGGCAATCAGCGGAGGCAAAAAAATATTATGAGTTGGCCGTTCAGTTTTCTGAGCAGAGTGGCGCCACGTCCTCGGGATATTATCTTTACTCCCTCATTTCTCTG
This sequence comes from Cytophagales bacterium, assembly GCA_025358885.1. Classification (GTDB taxonomy): domain Bacteria; phylum Bacteroidota; class Bacteroidia; order Cytophagales; family Cyclobacteriaceae; genus ELB16-189. The sequence continues at coordinate 24,484 of JANYHW010000054.1, forward strand.
GGAGAAATCGCTCAAAAGGAAGGACACAAAGCCGAAGCAAGCAAGTACTTCAAAGAGGTGAAGAAG
>JANYHW010000064.1 GCA_025358885.1 Cytophagales bacterium
TAATGTTCGACAAAGGCACTTTCCAGATTGACTATTATGAGAACGATGTCACGAAACCAAGTGCATCGAAAACAATCACGGTGAGTTATTAGGGCAATGGCAACGACAATAGTCCTTCAGTCAACGATAACATGTCCGGTGTGTGGATGCAGTAAGGAGGAAAATATGCCACTGGATGCCTGCGTGTACTTTTACGCGTGCGAGCACTGCAAGACGTTATTGAAACCAAAACCCGGAGATTGTTGTGTATTTTGCTCCTATGGAACTGTTCCTTGTCCCCCGATTCAACAGTCCGGGAGGTGTTGTAATTAAAAAGGCTTCCTCGTGAAATAATATTGGTATCAGATTTCTATGTCCCGACGCAACATCACCTCCGGTTCAGCATTTGAAAAGCCCATTGGTTTCTCGCGGGCGGTACGCATCGGCAACATGATATCGGTATCCGGCACTGCTTCTATCGCTGCCGATGGCACAACGCTGTACCCCAATGATTTATACAATCAAACCAGGACCTGCATCGAAATTATGAAGAAGGCCATCCTGGAAGCGGGCGGACGAATGGAAGACGTCATAAGAACGCGCGTCTACCTGACAAACATGGCAATATGGGAGCAGGCGGCAAAGGCACATGGAGAGTACTTTTCAGAAATTCGACCGGCATCCACGTTTGTAGAGGTGAAAGGATTTATTGGGAAGAATTGGTTGGTTGAAATGGAAGCTGATTGTGTGGTGAAGACATAGATTTGTATTCGGATCAGTTTGTTTTCAAATTCTTATTAAGGATGAAGAGGAAAATATTTCTGGAAATTTCATGGGCCCTGGCAGCTGCCCCCTTGTTATCCTCTTTTCGGGAGTTTTTGCCGCAGGAGAGACTCAAGAACTGGGCAGGCAACCTGGAATACAGCACCAACAATATCTTCTATCCGAAATCGACGGATGAAGTTCAGGCATTGGTAAAACGCACCAACAAACTGCGGCCACTTGGCACCAGGCATTGTTTCAATTCCATTGCCGACAGCAAGGATGCTTTGCTCTCGTTGAGGGATATGAACAAAGTGGTGTCCCTGGATGAGCAAGGGCAAACGGTCACCGTGGAAGGTGGAATGAAATACGGAGACCTTTGTCCGTACCTCCATGGGAAGGGTTTTGCGCTCCACAACCTGGCATCGCTTCCTCATATTTCAGTGGCGGGGAGTTGCGCAACGGCAACGCATGGATCAGGTGTTGGAAATGGAAACCTGGCTACCGCCGTCCAGGCATTGGAATTGGTAACTGCCGATGGCAGTGTGGTTAACCTTTCAAGAAGCAGGGACGGAGATAAATTTCTTGCCGCCGTTGTTGGCCTCGGGGCCTTTGGTGTAGTTACGAAAGTTACATTGAAAGTCCAGCCCACTTTTATGATGCGTCAGAACGTGTATGAGCGGTTGCCCATGGATGAACTGAAAGACAATTTTGAAAAGATCGTTTCTGCAGGTTATAGCGTAAGTCTATTCACAGACTGGCAACAGAACAACATCAATGAAGTCTGGATAAAGACCCGTGTGGAGGGTGAACTCGACTATAGCAGTGTGACTACCTTCTACGGTGCAAAGGCCGCGCGCAAGAACCTCCACCCGATAGCAGAACTTTCTGCAGAAAACTGCACCGAACAGATGGGTGTTCCAGGTCCCTGGTATGAGCGCATGCCGCACTTTAAAATGGGTTTTATGCCCAGCAGCGGGAAGGAATTGCAATCAGAATATTTTATCCCGCGCCGAAATGCGGTGGATGCCATCCTCGCGGTAAGCAAGATGGGCAAACAGATTGGTCCGCACCTTTTCATATCTGAAATCCGAACTATCGCCGCGGATGACCTATGGATGAGCCCTTGCCGGAACCAGGATTCTGTTGCTATCCACTTTACCTGGAAGCAGGAGTGGGATGCAGTAAGCAAATTACTGCCGTTGATTGAAAGAGAACTAAGTCCCTTCAATGCAAGGCCGCATTGGGGAAAGCTGTTCACCATCCCGGCAGAGGTCCTTGCCTCCCGCTATGAAAAGTTGTCAGAATTTAAAAAAATAGTGACTCAATATGATCCGGCCGGAAAATTCCGGAATGACTTTCTTAAGAGCACCGTATTTCATCAATAGCCAATTGCCTAAGGTCGATCTCTCGACCGCAAGTTTTCTTTACGCTAGGCCGAAAGCTTAACCGGAAGTTGCCTTATTCTCTTTCCGGTGGCAGCAAATAAAGCGTTGCACAAGGCGGGGGCAAATGGCGGCACAGGAGGCTCTCCGGCCCCGGTGGGTTTCTCGTTGGTCTCAATAATATGGACGGCGGTTTCCAAAGGGGCATCGCTCATTCTTGCCAGGAAGAAGTTGTTAAAATTGGACTCAACCACAGCCCCGTCTTTTACGGTCACTTCACTTTTTAATGCAATGCTCGTGGAGAACGAAGCGCCACCCTCAAATTGCGATTTGACCCTTTCAGGATTGACAGCCAATCCGCAATCAACGACATAGTCTACTTTAGGAATGGTGATTTTGTTATTTGCATCAACGCTGACCTCAACTACGCAAGCAACATAGGTGAGAAAGCTACGATGAACCGCAATACCCTGACCACTTCCTTTAGGTAATTGTTTGCCCCAGTTGGATTTTTCTTTCGCCACGCGTATGACATTTTTGAAACGGGCTGTCTCCCAGGGGAAGTCTTCCTGTTTTTCGTTGTAGTTTTCCAGTTCTTTGGTTAGTGAGGTAAAATCAATCTTGCGATCCTCACCGATCATATCCAGTAAATTTTGTACTGGATCCACTCCCCGGGCGAAAGCAATCTCATCAACCATACTTCCAATAGCAAAGGCGTGCTGAATGTTGGAAACTGACCTGAGCCAACCGATGCGGATCTTAGTCGGTGCTTGCTGTGTTTCGCATCGAACATTTTTGATATCGTAGGGCATGTCAATCATACCCAGGCTCAATTCTCCACCACTTGGCTCATTTGCCTGATCCACTGCTGTTCCACCGATGGAAGGGAATACGGAACGATGCAACCACGCGTCTACCGTATTATTCTTATCTATGCCCACCTTGATATACTGCGCCGATGGAGCATGAAAAAAGTCATGCTGAATATCATCCTCCCGCGTCCACAAAACCTTAACTGGTCCTCCAATATTCCTGGAAATGAGTGCTGCCTCAACTATGAAATCGGGCTTTGATTTTCTGCCAAATGCACCGCCGAGTAAGGTGACGTTTACCGTGATTGCTTTTTCGTCGATTCCCAACACTCCTGCCAATGCTTTCCTTGCGCCCTGCGGATCCTGCGTGGGTGCCCACACTTCGCAGGTTTGATCTTTGAACAAAGCCACCGCGCATGGCGTTTCCATTGGGGAGTGCGGCAGGTGCGGCACGATATACTCCGCTTCCAGAATGGTCTTTGATTGTTTGAAGGCTTTGTCCACATCACCATTCTCTCTTCTCACCTTGCCTTTGGATTTGGCTCCTTTCATCATGTTCGCGATATAGGACGAAGAAGTATAGTCCGCATTTTTTCCCTTCTCCCAGCTGATCTTCAGGGCATCTCTGCCCTTTAATGCCGACCATGTGTTTTCAGCCACAACAACTATTCCTCCCAGGGGTTTGAAGAAATTGGTTGGAAACCCCGGCGCATCCAATTTGAAAATCTTGACCACGCCAGATATTTTATTCGCTTCATCCGGGTTGAATGACTTCACGCCGGCGCCAGGCTCAGGGTTACGCTTTATTACTGCGATTTTGCAATTGGGTATATTAACATCTAATCCAAATCTGGCTTTGCCTGTTACAATATCCTGTATATCCACAATGGAACTTGTTTTCCCAATGTATTTGAAATCTTTGGGAGACTTTAATGTCACTTTATTTTCATCTGGCAAGGGAAGCAACGCTGCCTTCGCGGCGAGGTACCCAAAACCAAATGACTTTCCGGAGGTATGTACCACTTCGTGGTTCACTGCCTTGCAGGTAGACACATCAACACCCCATTCCTTGGCTGCCGCTTGTTCCAGCATGGTCCTGGCAAAAGCGCCCGCTTTACGTAGCGGCATGAAGAACATCCGCACACTGTACGAGCCATCGGTATTTTGATCTCCATATTTGATGTCACCCAGGGCCTGTTCGATTTTTACCCTGTTCCAATCCGCTTCCAGTTCGTCTGCGATAATCAACGGCAGACTGGTTCTTATCCCTGTTCCCATTTCAGAGCGATGGGCAATCAGGGTGACATCGCCGCTACCATTGATGGTGATAAAAAAATTGGGAGTAAATCTGGATTGCGGATCGCCGGTAAGGTTCTTCTTGTTGTCTGTACAACTGACGGACACGCCTATCAACAAACCGGTAACACCGACCGACGTTGTCTTAATAAAATCCCTGCGGCTTACTTTGAAAATCTTATGATCATCCATGGGGTACTCAGTTTGGTTTTGGTGTAGAGGCTCTTTTGATTGCCTTCTTAATTCTTTCATATGTTCCACACCGGCAGATATTGCCTGACATGGCCGTGTCAATTTCTGCATCAGTGGGGTTCGAATTTTGCGTGATGAGGGCTACAGCCGACATAACTTGTCCGGTTTGGCAAAAGCCGCATTGAGGAACATTCTCTTCTATCCAGGCTTTTTGCACTGCATGCAATCCAGGTGCGGACAGCCCTTCAATGGTCGTAATCTTTTGAGTGCCAATAGAAGATATAAGCAGGCCACAGGAACGTGTCGCATTGCCATCAAGGTGAACGGTGCAAGCTCCACACTGAGCAATGCCACAGCCAAACTTCGTTCCAGTCAACTGAAGATTGTCGCGCAACACCCACAATAGGGGAGTATCCGGCATTGCCTCCACCTGTTGATCCTGACCATTTACATTGATGTGATAAGTAGCCATATGAATTGATTTATATAAATGTAACTAAAACCATTTACAAGAATTTGCTTCTCCTGTCACTAAGCCCATAATTTGCTATCAGGTAGAAGCAGTTGCAAAATCGACGCTGGATCGAAAAAAATGTAAAAAAATATTTTGCAATCGTTCCTCTCTCCCCGGGAGGTTTCAGGGTACTAACTCCATTGAGATACAGATTGTCAGGCCCCGACTCATGCATCCGGTTCAACGCATGTGAGCATTATTCAGAATTTTATTATTCCCGGAAATATGCTGGAATGCAGGTTTTTCGAGACCCAGAGCCTATTTTGTAAGAATTATCGAAATTCATGACTTATTTATTGATATACAATAAAACATTATTGATATTGGATCGTTAATTATCAAAAAACAATAAAATGTCATGAAATTTAAAACAAAAACGAGAACCGAAGGGGTTCTCACGATCATGCACATCCTGGCCTGGTTGGCTTTCATTGGTTTCTCGATTAAAGCAGGAGCAATGTTGATTTCTTATGGCGTAAGTTGTTTCAATTCGGATGGTACCAAGAACCTGTACATGGGTCTGAATTTGTACAACCTGAGTCAGCTCAGCTTTTGGCACTACACCCTGTTCGTCTTTCTCAGGGTTAGCATCTTGGTGATGAAAGCCTACGCATTTTTTCTTGCGATTAGAATCATGATGAAGGTAAACATGGTTAACCCATTCAAAATTGAGGTTGCCCGGATCATACAGAAGATAGGGATCGTCCTGTTGCTAACATGGTTTATTGCAATAGCGGCCAATGCGCATACCGATTGGCTATTGAAAACCACCGGTGAACTTCACGGGGACTGGGTTGCCACGGATTTTATTTTTATGGCGGGCCTGGTGTTCATTATTTCACAGGTCTTCAAGCGCGGGGTGGAGATTCAATCCGAAAACGACTTAACTGTATAGCCATGGCGATCACCGTAAACCTCGATGTCATGATGGCGAAGCGAAAAATGTCGTTGAACGAACTTTCGGAAAAAGTGGATCTAACGCTCGCCAACCTGTCCATACTCAAAACCGGCAAAGCAAAAGCTATTCGGTTCAGTACCCTGGAATCCATTTGCAAAGTGCTGGACTGTCAGCCAGGGGATTTGTTGGAGTATACCAAAGAATAGCACATGAAAAAGTGGATTATCATTCTTGGTGTGCTGGTCGGCCTGATCATTCTTCTTCTCATCCAATCCTATGACTGGAATATACGTCATAGGGAATCAGGGTTATCAACCTATGTTGACGGAGTGAAGAGTCGGGGCTCTCACACATCATCCGTAAGAAATGCTCTTTCTGGAATTTTGCACCTTCTTGAAAGCTTGGATCAAAAAAAAGAGCAGGTGACCCTGCTCTTTTTTTTCAGTTTGATAAAACCTTTACATGGCGGGAGGGACCATCAACACCATTACCGTCGGCTCTGAGGTAACTCCTCCTTCTTTCATCTTAGCCTTTAATTCATCACTTCCCATCATGGCTTTTGTCTTTTCAGGGTCATCTGTAGCGAACATAATGTTTACCATCTTCGGGTTATCGGCATTGGTGGAGATGGCGCGCAGCTCAAGACCTGCTTCCGTGCGCCTGGACTCATCTCCATCAAACACTTTCTTCCAGGAGTCAAAGTCGGCCACTTCATGGCTGACAAGAATACGGTATTGCTTGGGTGATTTGTCCATATTCCTAAATTTAATATCCATATAGGCGAACTCAGGTTCCGAGCTAACCCCTCCTTCCTGCATGGCTTTCTTCAAGTCTTCAGAAGCTGCCATTTTCTTTGCATCCTCATGACTCACGGTGAGCATGAATACGGTGACGAGATTTGGATCATCGGGACTTACGTAAAGGCTGATGCGTGCATTCGAGTCGCTCTTGGCCAGGTAGGACTTCAGCCAAGCAGGATAGTCGTTTACTTTGTGGGTAACACGGATAGCGGTGTTGCCGGAATACACAACTGGTGGAGTGGATTCAGCCTCATTTGACTTGTTTCCACCACATGCCCAGACGATGAGGGCGGCTAAAAGGGCCAGCGGGAATAGTTTTCTCATAAATTTTTGGTTTGGGTTGTTGAACCTATCAAATTCTCCTACCAAGTGCAAATGATGGTTTGGTGGTTGGCATTGGCGACGACAATCATGGATCGAGGGTGAATTCCTGATTTGTTCGAAAAGTTTCTAGATAAAATAGGAAGGAGACAAAAAAGCCCAGTCTAAATCTCCCAACAACTTAACCCATTCGAGTACATGCCTTAATTCTCGGCCTGGATCCCTAAGCTATTGATCAGATAGGGCTTGGTCTTTTCAAACTTGAACTGAAAGATGCCTTTCATTCCATCATCGTTGCCCAGAATCATGGTAAGTCCTTCGGGCGTTCCGGTGATGGATTTGATTTTGCTGGCTCCGAAGTCATTGTGGAGACGTTCGAACATTTTCACTTTGGCCTCCAGGTTGTCGGACATCGTGGGTTCTGGCTGGGAGGCACCAGGGTTGTCTCCCTGCACATTCGCCCGCATGGGTTTATTAATAAGTGCTTCCGTATAATTTTCCTTAATAAATTTTCTCCACTGGTCCTTGTCCGACAGGCAGATTACCCTGTGCATCTCCCTGACTCGCTTTTCACTGATTTGGTCCATGGATTCCTGGGCAAAGGTGCCGTTTGATATGACTACCAAAATCAAGCATGAGAAAAGTGTTTTCATTGTCTGTGGATTATTGTTTTGATGGTGATGCTCTGGAAAGTTAGAAAGTTTTATATCATGACCAATTTTGTGCGGATATCTTTTATGATCTTCCGCAGGTAGTCATGGGTGGATCAACCAAGGTGACCGGTAGTCATAGCCCTATTCTCACAGCCTGCTGCCGAAAAAGCTCCTGCGCAGCAATTTCATCGTTGATATGGTGCCGTCCACTCAGGTACTTGATGATTTTCGGCCCCTCATAGATGGGAATGATGGTCGTGTTCACCCAATAATGTGACCCATCTTTGGCTTTGTTCTTAATTATGCCTCGAAATACCTCACCTTGCTTGATGGTGTTCCACAGGATATGGAATAACTTCTTCGGCATTTCCGGATGACGAACAATGTTGTGCGACTGACCAATCAATTCTCCAACAGTATATTGAGAGACCTTGCAAAAATTGTTATTCGCGAAGAGAATTGTGCCGGTGGAATCTGTTTCAGAAAGCAACGTTCCTCTGTCGTAAATACTTTTTTGTTGCTCCATTAGACCCCTTTTTTGCATGTCAAGATTGAGATAGCAGTGCTATTGAAATTCAATAGTTAACAAGAAAAGTGCAGCTATATTCTTCTACTGAATATGACCCTTATCAGCCAGGTCGATGACTTTTGTCATCTATTTTGTGCAGGTTTTCGATTATTCAGGGTCTGCAAGGCCACGTTTCATTTAACGGATTGGTCCCTCAGGTTAAATTGAGGGTCGGTGACAGTATCGACCTGAAGCACAAAGGACTTTGTTTGGGTGCTATTTCATCAATAGCCTTCCCACAATCAATATCACGAAGAGCTGCCCCCACAAGGCCTCCACGGTGGCAAGTGAGAAGACCATGCCTGTTGCATTTCCATAAGGACTGCCCAAGCCGCTCAATACCATCAGGCTGAATTCAATTCTTTTCATTAGTCCGGTTGTCTGCAGCGGTATATCAATTCCAAAGCATTGGATGTCAAGAATGCAGATCAGCTCGTAGGCGCTCCCAAAGGCGAGGCCAATCATCAGGTAGATGCAGGCGGCCCCCCAGAGGCGCATGGGCATGCCCAGGTCTTTTTTGAAGAACTCCATGAGCGTGAAGTAAATGACGGTGCACTCAACTACCAGCAAACAAAATTGAATACCGGCGAGGACGACTCTGTATGCCGGTGTAATAGGCATAGGAATGAATGGATTGACAGCAATGAGGCCAATAAAGAATACTCCCATGATGAAAATGAAATTCATCAGGATGATTTTCTTGTTGCTGGTGTAGTTGCGAAGCATGTCCCACAGGAGGAATACATAGATCCCCAACGCAGCAAAAAAAATGGATTCTGCCGCCTCGGTATGAAAAGGAAAATCAAGGTGGGTGAAGAGGTCCAGGAGAAACAACGAAAGAATAACGCCTGCCTGAGAGAGTGTGAGAATCTTAAAGTCGTGAATTTTCTCGTCGGAAAGCTCCTTGCCAGCCAGGTTTCTGATCAATATGGTCTGTGCCAGTTTTCCGAACATGGTACCAATTTCCTCATTTGACCCGCGACTTCAAAGTCAGGATCAGGGATCCCATGAAGATGACAATTAATCGACTTTGGTACAGGGACCTTTGCGATCCTGATTCCTTCTTCTGTATATTTAGTTTAAACATCCTATCATAAATCCGAATATTCCATAATCCCATGAAAATAAGAACCCTGCTGTTAGTCATAGTCATCCTCTCAGGAACTGTAAGTTGTAATAAGTCTGAAACCACGGCTCCCGACACGCTTACCATGTATTTCAATGCAGGCACCATTCCCTCTGCCATCATGGGATCGGTAGATGCCAAGGGCACGACCCACATCTACGCTTTTGGACCTTCCATCTGGGGTGGAAATGATGTTGTTACTCCTGATCATATTTTTCGAATATATTCAATGACAAAGGCCATCGCCTCAGTGGCCGCCATGCAATTGGTGGAGCAGGGTAAGCTTACCCTGGATGGATCACTTAATGAGCTCATGCCCGAAATGGCTTCCATCCCCATCCTGAACGAAGACGGTACCCTGGTTCTATCTTCGGATCCGATCACCCTTCGTCAACTGCTTACACACACTGCCGGATTTGCTTACACATTTACGTCAAGCAGGTTAAGCACGTTCAAGCCTGATAAGTGGGAATACAAGGACTACCCCAGGATCTTCAAGCCTGGAACAGGCTGGAACTATGGCACAAGCACAGATTGGGTTGGTCGGGTGATTGAGAAAGTGTCGGGAAAGGACCTTGAGACCTATCTGCGAGAAAATGTGACTGGTCCATTAAAGATGGAAAGTACGTGGTTTAACGTACCCGTCGGCATACAAGACAAGATTGTCTCGTGGGGTAGCAGAGACTCTACAGGAGTCATTAAAGAAGAATATCCGCGAATCCCTGAGAAAACAACCGCCACCTTCAGTGCGGGTGGGGGTCTCTTCAGTTCAATGAATGATTATCTCAGGTTTTTACAATGCATGCTGAACTATGGTGAACTGAACGGCGTGAGGATACTGAAGAAGGAAACTGTTGAATCAATGCTGAGAGATAATCTTCCCGCTGGCGTAAATCTGCACTATGAAAAGCAGGACGATCCGGATTCACTCTTCGGGGGTCATAACGATGAAAAGGACCGGTGGGGGCTTGCTTGGGCGATTGAAACCAACCCGGATGAAAAAACCCGAGCTCAGGGTGCAGTCTACTGGGCCGGGGCTGCGAACTCGTACTATACCCTAGATTTGAAAAATAAGATTGCCGTTGTCTACTTCACCCAATTCTTTCCTTTTAACGATCGGGAATCGCACAACTTCTACAGGTTGTTTGAAAAGGAAGTGTATGGTAATGGTGCTAACTAGAGGAAATCTTTTGTTCGCAAATTACTGGGATTCACGAATAACCATCAAACAACTAAGTATTAAAGAAATTCATCGTCCGCTCCACACCAATGGTGCAAAAGGAGAATATTGTATCAATCGCCTTGTCCATCGCTGCGGGCAGTGTCTTAAGCTCCTCTTCCTCAAAATTGCTCAATACATAGTCGACCTGCTGCCCTTTGGAAAAGTCCTTGCCGATGCCCATGCGAAGCCTTGCGTAATCCTGACCTCCCAGAATTTCCTCGATATTCTTTAATCCATTGTGTCCGGCCGCACTGCCTTTGGCCCTTAGCCGTTGCGAACTGAAGGGGAGGGCGAAGTCATCGACCACCACCAGAAGATTTTCTTTTGGAATCTTCAGTTCCTGTAACCAATACGAAATTGCCTTACCACTCAAGTTCATGAAGGTATTGGGTTTGATAAGATGAAGCTGTCTTCCTTTGTATTTGAATTCAGCCCTGTCCGCAAGCCTTCCGGTGGAAAAATCAATCTTGTGATTATCTGCCAGGCGATCCAGGGTGAGGAAGCCAATATTGTGCCGGGTCAATTCATATTCCGGACCGACATTCCCCAATCCTGCAATCAGATACTTCATAGAAAAAAAGTATTGGGCGGGAACTCCGCCGTTAAGTAGTTAGGTCGGGCAAACCCACCTGCCCGGGGCGCTACGACGGGCAAGAAAAATCCCGTCCGCAAAATAGCAGACGGGATTGGATATTGTAACAAAGATTGCCTGCAAGTTCCCGCTCCTCCAGGAGAGGGTCAACGTAAGACTTACTTCTTCTTGCCCTCGTCCTTCTTAGGAGCTTCGCCTTTCTTAGCATCAGCAGCAGGAGCGGCAGCACCAGCAGCGCCTGCAGCAGGAGCCGCACCTTCAGCAGCTGGAATTGCAGCAGCCGCAGTTGCGGTCTCAGCAGCTTTCGCAGCGTCTTCAGCAGCCATCTTGGCAGCACGAGGTACTTCAACCACCGCGATAGATGACTGATGGGGATCAACAAATAGCAAATTTTCTATTTTGATATCACCAACCTTTACAGCATGGTGAAAGTCCAGGGTAGAACAGTCGACATCAATGTGATCTGGCATGTCCTTGGGGAATGCCATCACTTTCAGGGATGCCTTCTTGCGAACCAGCGTTCCACCTTTTGATACGCCGGGTGCCTGACCCACCAACCGGGTAGGGATGTCCATCTTGATCTTGCGGTCTTCGCTGATGCGAAGAAAATCGGCATGCAAGATGATTTCACTTACCGGGTGGAATTGCGCTTCTTGTAGAATGGCCTGGCACTCCTCACCTTCGATATTCAGGTGCACAAAATGCGCCTCGTTGGTGTAGACGATGTCGCGGAAAAGAATTACTGGCGACATAAAGTGGATTTGCTCTCCACCTCCGTAAAGTACGCAGGGAACATTGCCTGACTGGCGGATATTTTCAGCATCCGTCTTGCCGAGATTTGCTCTTCGATACCCTATAATCTCAACAGTTTTCATGATTGTTTATTGGTTTAGTTTAGAATATGATTACAACTTGATAAATAGTGAGCTAATGGACTCATGGTCGTGAATCTTCCGAATCGCTTTCGCAAACAAATTAGAGACAGTAAGTACTTTTATTTTGCTGGTCTGCCGTTTTAATGGAAGGGTGTCGGTGACCACCAGTTCTTCCAGGTTGGAGGCTTCAATATTCTCGTACGCATTGCCACTCAATACGGGATGTGTACACACCGCCCTTACTGACCGGGCTCCATTTTCTTTCAATAGCGCTGCTGCCTTGCAAATAGTGCCGGCAGTATCGACCAGGTCATCCACGAGGACGACATCCTTGCCCTCCACTTCACCGATGAGGCGCATGGACTCAACCTTGTTGGCTTCTTTGCGATACTTGTCGCAAACAGCCAGGTCGGCGGTAAAATACTTCGCAAAGCTCCTGGCACGCTTGATTCCTCCGACGTCCGGGGTGGCAAACATGATGTTTTCCAGGCTCAGTGACTTGAGATAAGGAATAAAGATATAGGCACCATCAAGGTGATCTACCGGAATGTCAAAAAATCCCTGTATCTGGTCAGCATGCAGGTCGCAGGTCATGATCCGGTTGGCGCCGGCGGCGGAGATCAGGTTGGCGATCATCTTGGCCGCAATAGCCACACGCGGTTTGTCTTTTCTGTCTTGCCGGGCGTAGCCGAAGTAGGGGATTACCACATTCACATTCTCCGCACTGGCACGCTTGGCAGCATCAATCATCAGGAGTAATTCCATGAAGTTATCAGCAGGAGCAAAAGTGGATTGAACAATAAATACCTCGTGGCCCCGTACTGATTCCGCAAGGTATGGCGACATCTCTCCATCGCTGAACTGCTGGTAGTTCACCTCGCCCAAAGACTCACCGTAGGCCTGGGCGATTTTCTCAGCCAGGTAGGTAGTAGCGCGACCCGAAAATATTTTTACTGCCATGCGACGAATTAAAAATCCCGCTATGCGGGATTCATGTTGTTGCCCGACCAGGGCTCGAACCTGGACTTTCTTGAATCAAAATCAAGCGTGTTGCCAATTACACCATCGGGCAGTACCTCCCTAAAATGCTTCCTTGCCTAAGCAGGGGGCATTTTGGGTGGGCAAAGGTAGAATTAATTCGGGAAAGAAAAACCTGCGATGATAACAATTTAAGGCAATCAGAGCCCTTTTTCGTCAACAGTTGGTGCGCCCTCAATGAATCCATCAGCCCAGAACCTGTACTTATCCAGAATGGAGATCACAGCGTTTTTCAAGTGACGGTTATTGTTGAAATCGATCCCACCATAATTGGTAGTGGCATAGCCTTGCCAGATGGAACGGTTTTGACGGCGGTCAAAGAACTGGATGAGCAGGGTTCCCGATTTCAGGTTAAACTTCTGCTTGTCGTAGTTGAGATTTTCATTTTGAGACTTGATCCACTCTTCAATGTCGGGTTGATTGTACCCGTTAAACTTCAGACTGTCGCTGTACATCTTAAAAGCAATGATGAGGTGGGGCCGATGCTCAGATTGCTTATATCCCAGGAACCGCATCCGCGAAACGATCGACTTTTCGATGACTGAGTTGACCATGCTGGAGTCAACAAGAGCACCGGTGGGGCGCATGATCTCAAAAGTGCGGTACTTCTTGAAGTTACCCCTGTAGCTATAATCGTACTCGACCGGGAGCTCCTTATAACCAAGGCAGGACGAAAGTAGTATCACCAAAAATAGGGGAGCGTACAGGTTCCGCATAGTGGTTATGTTAGGTAAAAGCAACCAAAATTTACCCTACTTGTGACAATATAGCAACCCAAAAAAATCTAAATTTTCAAAGTCGGTTTTTGCGTCAAAAAGGCCACAATTCACGAGGGAATTGGAAATTGATTTCTATAAAATGATCTTTAACGAGGTGGCACATAAAATTCAGCATAAGTGAATCCATTTAATTCCATTGTTACCGCCAGGTTTTCGATTTATAACAGCCTGTTTCTAAATCTGCCGTTCCAGAATATTTCCCAGACAGGCAACTTCCTTCCATTGTTGCAGCAAGTTTGTGAACAGGGATTTGAGGCGGGCCTCAGGCCAGATCAAATCATAGCAAAGTTTTTTTCGGACTACTCCCCAGACAGCACCACGAAGCAAAAATTCGATTTCCTTTTCCGGGCCATCCAATACATTGAACGCCAGGTGGTGCTCTTTGACTCCATTGAAGATTCCTCCTACGAACAAATCAACGATATCCGGGGCAAAGGTTCAGTGCCGGCATTGCTTCTGCGGGCCGAAGCCGACGGCAAACTGGAGGCACTTCGCAGGAGTGTGGAAGAATTTTCCATTCGTGTCGTACTTACAGCGCACCCCACACAATTCTACCCTGGTCATGTCCTTGCCATTCATACGGATCTTGAATCGGCCATTCGACAAAATGACCTGCAACAAATAAACCTGCTATTGCAGCAGCTCGGCAAAACCGGATTTATCAATAAACAAAAACCAACACCGTTCGATGAAGCAGTAAGTTTATGTTGGTACCTCGAAAATATTTTCTATCCCGTGGCGCCCTCCATTGTTCACCAGCTTATGCAGGGCCTCAACATGTCACTGGAAGATTGGACCAATGATCGCCTGATGACGATTGGCTTTTGGCCCGGAGGAGATCGCGATGGAAATCCTTTTGTTACCACGGCCATTACGTTGCAAGTGGCAGCCCGGTTGAGACAAGGCATTCTGAGAAGCTATTATCAGGATATACGGATATTGAAACGCAGGTTTACATTCGAGGGAGTTGAGCCATTGATTCATTCGATAGAGAAAAAATTGTATGGATCATTATACGGAGGCGAAACTTACGCCACGCCTGCCGACTTGATGAACGATTTGTTGGAAACGCGTCGGATTCTCATCGAACGTCATGGAGGATTATTCCTTGATCTCCTGGAAGGGTTCATTCTTAAGGTTAAACTTTTTGGATTTCATTTTGCCTCATTGGATATCCGACAGGACGGCAGAAAACACGAAGGGGTGGTGAGAAGTATTTTAGCTAAATCCTCAACGCAGGATGAGGTTTTTGGTAAGTCGACGGACCGGTTGAAATTGGAAGCCTTGCTGAAGGTCAAAGCAGACACAGCTTCTTTTTCTTCGGAAGACACTGCGAGCGCCGAAACGATATCAAGTTTCGCTGCTATCAAGACCATCCAGCAGCAAAATGGCTTACAAGGGTGTCATCGCTATGTGATCAGCAACTGCTCCAGTGCCTTTCACATTATACAAGTCTATCAATTGGCAAAATGGCTCGTGACACAAAACGGTGTTTTGTCGCTCGATGTCGTGCCGTTGTTTGAAACTATCGAAGACCTTGCCCATGCCCGGGTCATCATGGAAGAGATTTACAATATTCCGGAATACAGGAAGCACATTGAACAAAGAGGTAATAGGCAAACCATTATGCTTGGCTTTTCAGATGGCACCAAAGACGGTGGTTATCTCCGGGCGAATTGGTCCATCTTCCGGGCTAAAGAAGCACTGACTGAAGTGTCCAGGAAATTTGGAATCACTGCTCTCTTCTTTGATGGTCGTGGAGGTCCACCTGCGCGCGGCGGTGGAAATACCCACGACTTCTATGCCTCCCTGGGGGAAACGATTGAAAACAGTGAAGTCCAAGTCACCATCCAGGGCCAGACAATCAGTTCCAATTTCGGCAAGGTGGCATCGTGCCAATACAACCTTGAACAATTGCTTTCTGCGGGATTGGAGGCAAGGGTGTTCGGTCATCCCTCACAGTTGTCTGTCGAAAACAAAACTTTGATGGACCAGTTGGCCGAGGCGAGTCATCGTGCTTATCTGGATCTAAAATTGGATCCCAAGTTTGTTCCATACCTGGAAAAAATAACACCGCTGCCATTCTTTGGTGATACGAACATCGGCTCTCGCCCAGTGAAGAGGTCAGGAGGAGAGGGACTTAAGTTTGAGGATTTGCGTGCCATTCCGTTTGTGGGGTCATGGGCTCAGATGAAGCAAAATATTCCAGGATTTTACGGTGTGGGAAGTGCGCTACAGGAACTAAAGGGTAAAGGACGCTGGGATGATCTCCAGGCACTTTATCAGCATTCGTTGTTTTTCAGAACACTTATAGGCAACAGCATGATGTCTTTAATCAAGAGTTTCTATCCTGCCAGCGCTTACCTTGAGAAAGACCCGGAATTCGGTGAGTTCTGGAAGAAGATGTTTCAGGAGTTTGAATTGTCGAAGAAGATGATCCTGGAGCTTGCGGACATGCCGGAGCTTATGGAGAACAATCCTCAAATACGGGAGTCGATCCGGCTGCGCGAGAGAATAGTACTTCCGGTCATTACTATACAACAATTTGCCTTGATGAGTCTTCGTGGCGCGAAGGACAAAGAGAATGAATCAATTTATCGCAAATTAATTATCCGCTGTATGTTTGGGATTATCAATGCGGCGAGAAATTCGGCATAGATTGATTTTTTTTTGACTACCTCATCTTGCTTTGCAAGTCAGGTTGGAAAAAGAACAATTCACTTTTAACTATCTTCGTTAGTAATTCCAAGCATGAAAAGCCGAGGCATTCAGCTGCTTATTTATTTTCGGGTTCTTTTTCGGTTGTTCTGAAAAGCAACCGACGCCTGTGACCAAGACGGCCGCATCATCATATCTTGATGCGGTTCTGTCGGCAATCGAGTCAAGTTCTATTTACCGTAAGACAATAGACTGGACAGCATTCAAAAGCGCCACGAGGGAGAAGGCTGTAAACGCAAAAAACATAGCCGATACATTCCAGGCTATTGAATTTGCACTAAAGCGACTGAATGACAATCACAGTTATTACCGCCTCGCCAATGGTCGATCAATATTTTATTTTGACACGCCGTGCCCGGAGGATTATTCTCCGCCGGAGATTGTTCCGCCTGAAGGCATTGGCTATATCAGAATTCCGACTTTCGACGGCTTTGTAAATGGACTTGAAGCAGAAAAAGAGCTTGCCCAGTCGTTGCAGGATAAGATTAAAGGCCAGGACAATGCCAATCTCAAAGGATGGATTGTCGACCTGCGTGGAAACGGTGGAGGAAACCTGAATCCTATGCTGGTAGGCGTTGGACCAATCCTGGGAGAAGGAATTTCTGGTTATTTCATAGATGCAGACAACAGAGCGTATGAATACGGCTATGTGGATGGAGCCAGAACCTACAGTGATAAGTTGGTTGCAAATCCATATTCATTATTCAAACCCAATCCCAAAGTTGCTGTATTGATTGGAATGACAGGAAGCGCTGGCGAAGCGGTAGCGGCCACTTTCGTAGGCAGGCCCAACACGAGGTTGTTTGGTGCACACGGAACTTGCGGTCAAACCACAGGTATCATGGGAATCACCCTTTCAGACGGGGCGATTCTGGGTATTGCTTCAACTTTTATGGCCGATCGGAACAAGAATAAATTTATGGGATCGATTATGCCAGATGAAACGGGTACAGGAGGTATCGATGGGGCAGTGGCTGCGGCAATTGAGTGGTTAAACAAATAAACCTTGCAGCAATCATGAGAGCGCAAGCGCTTGGTCTTAACATCACGAGAGTAAGAAGAGAAATATCAACGGAAAGATAATTCCCAGCGATGCCAGCCACCAGCCACGGCTCCTGAAACTTTTTGCACCCTTTTCAATAAACATCCCCGTACAGGCGATCACGAACATGGCGATGCCGAAAGCATCCGAATAATATATCCACCATTTGCTGGTATCCTGATGCAATTGAGTCATCTGACCGAGCAGTGGAGTGGTGTGGTACGATTCAATCTTGCCCTGGCCTGTTGTAATATCTATCTCCACATCGTTGCTTGTGTAGGAAATCTTGAGTTTGTTCTTGTCGTCTACAGCAAAACGCCTAAGGTTGTCTTCAATGTTTTGCGACCTGGTAAAATCGGCTATGAACTGGTCATCGATGGCTTCTTTCCCGGCAGGAACAGGAATAGTAATCGGCTGTGATGAATAAATATACCTTCTCGGATGCCAGCTCTGTCGGTGGTTTAGGAAAATGCCAGAAACAGAAAAAGCAATAATCAGTCCGAGAAAAAAATAGGCGAGATCGCGATGGGTGTTGCGGGCAGTGAGCTTCATTGGATGGATACTTGGATGATTGAATTCAGATGCTAAATGCTTGATCTGGTTTTTCGATTTCGGATTTTGGCAGTGCGACCTGCCTTTGAAAATCCTGTACGATTCCTGCCAAAGAGGCGGTGTAGGAAGGTATTTCTTCCATGGTCCTTGCAGTGGCTATGGTAATGGTACTTATGCTTGTGGGAAGAAACCAGTGCTGTGGTCTTTTCATTTTCTATCGATTGACCAAAAACCGTGGCTGTCGAGAGAAGAAATAATCCTATGGTAATAACCTTTAGCGCTTTCATCTTGTTGAGACGTTGAACCCGGCATACAATCGATCATTTAAAAATAGTTGATCCGCACGGATAAACCAAAGGCATGCACTCTGACCTAAACGAATGCTAACCTCAATTATTTTACAGTAAACACGCGGCTGAAATTAAA
>JANYHW010000137.1 GCA_025358885.1 Cytophagales bacterium
GCGCCAGGGGAATGATGATGGCCACCATGATGGTGGCGCGCCAATCGAGTAGAAATATGGAAAGGATGAACGTAACCAGCAGCATACCGATGATCAGGTTCTCCATAACCGTGGTCGTGGTAAGATTAACAAGCGTGGTACGGTCGTAGAAGACTTTTATTTTCACCTCATCGGGCAATACCCGGTCGTTGAGATCATTGATGACAATGTTCAGGTCTTTCAGCACCTGGCTTGGATTTTCCCCTTTTCGCAACAGCACAATCCCCTCCACGACATCCTGTTCATCCCCGCGTCCCACTTTACCCAGTCGGGGTTTGAACGATTCCTGCACCAAGGCAACATCCTTTACAAAAATGGGAGACCCATCAATATTCTTGATAATGATATTCTCGATATCATCAATGCTATTGACCAAACCCACGCCCCTTACAATAAAGGCCTGATCACCACGCTCAAGCACATCTCCGCCCACATTCCCGTTGTTAACATTGACCGCATCAAAAACGTCATCCGTACTGAAGTCAAATGCCATGAGTTTGGCAAGGTCAATGGTGACTTCAAAAATCTTCACTTCCCCTCCAAAACTCACCACATCGGCAACGCCCTGCACGGCTTTGAGCCTTTTGTCAATAACCCAGTCCTGTATTTCTTTAAGTTCCCTGACACTGCGGATGTCGCTGTGAAGGGTGTACCGGTAGATTTCACCCGTTGGACCCGATGGAGGCTGTATCTCCGGGTCGGCATTTTCCGGCAGGTTCACATTGACCAGTTGATTGGCCACCATCTGTCTGGCGCGGAAATCATCCACCTCGTCTTCGAAGAACAGTGTAACCACTGAAAGACCAAACAGTGAAATGGAGCGAAGGCTGGTCTTTCTCGGAACCACATTCATCTCTGTTTCGATCGGTATGGTCACGAATTTTTCCAATTCTTCTGCGCTTCGTCCAGGCCATTGGGTAATGATAACAACTCTTGTATTGATGACATCCGGAAATGCTTCAATGGGAGTATTCAGGAAGCTTTGGATCCCCCAGGCGATAACAGTAATGGTGCCCAGGAAAACCATCAAGCGGTTTTTGAGAGAGAATGAGATGATGTTCCTGATGAAATTGTTCATACTGGACGTTCGAAGATTGCTTAAAGTTGATTGTAGGCTGTAAGGACAAATAAAGAACCTTCGCTCACCACCCTGTCAGCAACACGGAGGCCTTCCTTTATCTCTGTGTACCGGTGAAAAACTCTTCCAGTCCTGATTTGTACTTTCTTGAATTCCCTGTTTCCAACTTCCATCATAACGTAGTATTGATTGTTTTCGAGAATAATGGAGTTATTGTTAACCACTACAACTTTTTCTTTGCTTTTAGGAGTAATCAGAACGGTGGCAAACATCTCCGGTTTCAAAAGTCCATCAAGGTTATTCAACACAATTCTTACCCGGACGACCCTTGAGGCCGGATCAAGCACATTGTTGATTTTACTGATCGCACCTTTGAAGTCTTTGTCAGGAAATGCAATGGTCCTCACTATAACCTCATCCCCTTCATGAACCTTTGAGATATCGCCTTCATGAACGTTGGCCCAAATCCAAACCGTTTTGAGATCTGAAATGGTAAAGATGCTGGCGCTATTGTCAGAACGAATTTGTGTTCCTGTTGCAATGTTGCGTTCCACGATATAGCCCGCCAGGTTCGCATAGACCCGGAAGATGGCGTCCTGCCCGTCGGAGCTGCCATAGAGATTCAGAATTTGTTTCTTCTCTTCATATTCTGCTTTGGCATTATTGTAGCTGCTACGTCCTTGTGCCAAGTCTTTGTCCGAAAGCATTCCACTTTTATAAAGTTCCTGGGTACGCGTAAAGTTCTTCTCCTCAACTTCAAAATTTGACTTGGCAATGCTGTAATCTTTCTGGTACTGGCTTATATCTGTACTCAGGAGGGTAGCCAATAATTTGCCGCGTTGCACATAGTCTCCTAGCGAGACGTCTACTGTTTCCACTTTACCACTCACAATAGGGAAGACATGCACAAGATTGTCCTCGGCAAAACTCACCTCACCAACGGCGGCAAACTGTTCAGCGGAAGGGATCACCCGGACCGAGTCAAGCTTCACGTAATTCATTTGTTGCTCGGTAAGCAATAGTGTGGATCGCTTTACCGCAGGCCCGACTGGCTGAGCGACGTCATTTTTCTTCTTACAGCTCGTCATGAAGAAAGCGGCAAGGAGTATCGAAAAGAGAAAAATGTTTTTCATGAAGATTAATTTTCAATTACTTGGGTGCCTACGCTAAAATTCAGGTCGTTTACACTGTCGAGATAATGTTGACGCAAGTCAATTAATTGGAGGTTGGTAGTAATGTAGATGCGTTGTTGATCAATGAATTCGAGCAGACTGATGGTGCGTCGTTCAAAATTCAAATTGACATTCTGGTTAAGTGTACGGATTTGCTGCAAGAAGTCAGGTGTATAGGTAATGACACCCTCATTGGTTTGCTGGTATCT
>JANYHW010000168.1 GCA_025358885.1 Cytophagales bacterium
ATTAAGGCATATCACATGGGAAACATACTCAGGACTATTATCATTGGATTTCTGGCAGGCCTTTAACCTATTCATGCAGATGGGATTTCGTTCTGTTTTGGCCAAGCCTTTTGCTGCGTGGGTGGCCCGCGAAACATTTTCCTGGTCTTCCCAGCCTGCCTTGTGCCAAAAGAAGACTTTGGTCAGCCTCCTGCGCGTGGGGAAGGAGACGACATTCGGCAAGGACCATGCATTTGAACAAATACATAGCCATGAGGAATTCGGGAAACAAGTCCCGATCCGGGATTATGAAACTCTAAGACCATATATCGACAAGGTGCTTGCCGGAGAAAGCGATGTACTTTGGAAGGGCAAGCCTGTTTATTTTGCAAAAACTTCGGGTACCACATCCGGCACCAAGTACATACCGATCACGACAGATTCTATTTCCAACCACATCCATGGAGCGCGGAATGCACTGCTGAGTTACATTCATGAAACTGGAAAGTCGACGTTTATTGATGGGAGCCTGATTTTTCTTTCTGGAAGTCCAGAACTACATGAGACTGCTGGCATCAAGACTGGACGATTATCGGGTATTGTCAACCATCATGTCCCGGGCTATCTTAGGGGCAATCAAAAGCCAAGCTATGCTACCAATGTTATTGAGGACTGGGAGGAGAAGCTTGATAGAATCATAGATGAAACCATTGACGCCGACATGACCCTCATCTCAGGCATACCACCCTGGGTACAAATGTATTTCGATCGCATTCAGGCTCGCACAGGTAAGAAAATCAAGGATGTATTTCCGGATTTTTCCGTCTTCGTGTATGGCGGTGTCAACTTCGAACCTTATCGGGCAAAACTGCTTGAGTCCATCGGCAAAGACATTGATTCAATAGAGTTATATCCAGCTTCGGAAGGATTTATTGCCTATCAGGATTCACAGCGGGAGGAAGGAATGCTGTTACTGCTGAACAGCGGGATATATTATGAGTTCATCCCTGCCGACGAGTATTTTAGTAAGCATCCCAGTCGACTGGGGATTGAAGAAGTGGAGTTGGGAAAGAATTACGCCCTCATCATCAACAGCAATGCGGGTTTGTGGGGTTATTCAATTGGCGACACCGTGAAGTTTGTTTCTAAAGATCCATACCGGATTGTGGTCTCCGGCCGTATCAAACATTTTATCTCTGCCTTTGGTGAACATGTTATCGGTGAAGAGGTGGAAAAAGCCATGAAGGCTACCATGCAAATATTCCCGGAAGTTGAGTTAGTGGAATTTACAGTAGCACCCCAGGTGGCACCACCGGAGGGACTACCTCACCATGAGTGGCTGGTGGAGTTTGCCCAACCTCCACTCGATGAAAAGGTCTTTGTGCAAGAGTTGGATGAACAATTGCGGAAGTTGAATGTTTATTATGATGACCTGATCTCTGGCAGCATCCTTCAGGTGCTGAAATTAACATCTCTTCGAAGAAATGCTTTTATTGACTTCATGAAGTCACAGGGAAAACTAGGAGGGCAAAACAAAGTGCCGAGGCTGGCGAATGATAGAAAGATCGCCGAGGAATTGAAGAAATATCTGGCCTAGGATAAAGTGAGGACATTTGTACAACTTAGGCCAACAGAAAAGGTGATCTAACTTCAAAATTCAGTATTCAAAATATTCTAAATCTTGCAACATAAAAAACGCATTGCCATTCTCGGTTCCACTGGTTCCATCGGTCGCCAAGCCCTGGAGGTTATCAAATTTAACCCGGAGTGCTTTGAGGTAGAAGTGCTGACGGCACAGAACAACGCTGCGTTGCTCGTTGAGCAAGCGAGAATTTTCAAGCCCAATGTTGTAGTCATTGCAAATGAGGATCATTATGAAGCAGTCAAGCAGGCGCTGAAAGGAGAAGATACGAAAGTCTTTGCCGGAGAAAATGCACTTGGGTCTGTCGTGGAAATGAACAGTATTGACATTGTTCTTGCGGCGCTGGTTGGATATTCGGGCCTACGGCCAACGATCAAAGCACTTGAGGCAGGCAAAACCCTGGCGCTGGCTAACAAGGAGACGCTTGTCGTGGCGGGAGACCTGATCACGCGTTTGGCCCGGGAAAGGGGAGTCAATATTCTGCCTGTAGATTCTGAGCACTCAGCCATTTTTCAATGCCTGGTCGGAGAGTTTCATAACCGCATTGAAAAGATTATCCTGACGGCATCGGGTGGACCCTTTCGGGGAAAGAAGAAGACCGAATTAAAAAGGGTAACACGAGTGGAGGCCCTGAAGCATCCCAACTGGACGATGGGAGCAAAGGTCACGATAGATTCGGCGACCTTGATGAACAAGGGTCTGGAGGTAATCGAAGCAAAATGGCTTTTTGGCTTAAAACCAGGGCAAATTGAAGTCGTTGTCCATCCTCAATCGATCATACACTCTTTCGTTCAATTTGAAGATGGTTCGATGAAGGCACAACTCGGACTGCCTGACATGCGTTTACCCATCCAGTTTGCTTTGTCATACCCGCAAAGAGTGAAAAATGATTTTCCGAGGCTTGATTTTGCCAACTATCCGGCCCTGACCTTTGAAAAACCCGATACAGAAACTTTTCGTAATCTTGCCCTCGCATTTGAGGCCTTGAACCGCGGTGGAAACAACCCTTGTGTGTTGAATGCTGCCAACGAGATAGCCGTTGATGCCTTTTTGAAGGACCGCATCGGTTTTTTGGAAATGTCGGACCTTGTGGAACAATGTTTGATCAAATCGGATTATATCCGTGAACCTAGCCTGGAAGATTATGTGGAAACCGACAAGGTGACACGAATCCGGGCAAATGAGTTCATAAAGTGAGTCTAGAAGTATTAACTATCAACATCTGAAGAAATGGAAGGTATGATCATGACGGCCCAGCTTCTGCTGAGTCTTTCAATATTAATTGTGGTTCATGAATGGGGCCACTTCATCACAGCCAGGACTTTTGGGATCCGGGTTGAGAAATTCTACCTCTTTTTCGATTTCCTTTTCCCCATGGCCAATGTCATGAACTTCTCGCTGCTCAAAATCAAAAAAGGCGATACAGAATATGGCATTGGCTGGTTCCCGCTAGGCGGTTACGTAAAAATTGCAGGCATGGTGGATGAAAGCATGGACAAAGAGGCCATGAAGGCCCCGGCACAACCCTGGGAGTTCCGGTCCAAAAGGCCCTGGCAGCGATTGATCGTGATGCTTGGCGGGATCATTGTCAATGTTATTGTGGGGGTAATTATTTTCATTGGACTTACCTTTTTCCTCGGCGACACCTACATCCCGAAAAACTATGTTAATGCGCACGGCGGTATCTATGCACTGGAATTGGCTGAAGAACTTGGACTAAAGACTGGAGATCAATTGGTTAACATCAACGGTAAGGATTTTGATGATTTTCAGGATCTGGTCAAGCCGGATGTATTGCTGTCGCAATCTTCATATTATACTATTCTGCGCGATGGGCAGGAAGTCAAGATTGAAATCCCCGGCAACTTTATTGAAAATTTTAATAAGAAGAGTGCGGCAACTTCATTCGTGTCTCCTCGGATCTCTGCTGTGGTGGGCTATATTTCAGAGAAGAGCCTTGCAGAACAGGTGGGTCTCCAGATTGGTGACGCGGTTGTTGAAATTGAAGGTCAGCCGGTAATGTACCAGGATGAAGTGCAGAAGATCGTAAAGAGCGGTCCACGTGACTCCATTTCATTTAAAGTGCAAAGGGGAGAAAAGTTGCTCGCTTTTCACGAAGACTTCAAGGGCAGGGAGTTGATTGGGTTTGCTCCTCAGGGTTTGGATAAAAAAGATCTTGCTTACATTCAATATGGTGCAGGAGAGTCCATTGTATTGGGAACACAGCGTGCCTTCGCTGTGATCTTCGTCCAGCTCAAGGCCTTCAAAAAAATATTTACGGGGGAAATCTCATTCAAGAAGTCTTTGTCTGGACCTATTGGGATGGCGCAGGCCTTTGGATCAGACTGGGACTGGGAGCGCTTCTGGAGAATGACAGGCCTGTTGTCCATGGTGTTGGCCTTTATGAATTTGTTACCCATCCCCGGATTGGACGGAGGATACGTTGTCTTTCTTTTGTACGAGATGGTGAGCGGCCGTGAACCCAGCGAAAAAGTATTTGAGACCGCCCTTAAGATTGGAATGGCCATACTCCTTGTTCTCATGGTCTTTGTCTTCTATAACGATATCGCGAAAGTCTTCACCGGAAATTAATCTTGAACTAAAATAAAAAGAGGTGGTTGATTCAACCACCTCTTTTTATTTTATAAGAGTCTATTAAGGTCCCGTAATGTCTTTTTAAGCCCTCCTTCGTGATCGTAGTGAACGCATTCAAACAGCTTATGATAAAAACAATTCTCGAAGTTCACAATGATTACACCATGAACACCACGGGTTTGCTTCTATAAACCTTTTCGGAAATCCAAAGGAGGCTTGCGGTCGCCGATCAAAGACTTGTACTGAAATCCTGCTCCTGTCTTTTCATTGAGCTCTTTCTTTGCCTTTTCAAGTATGGATGGGTTGTTGAATAAGTCAACACCGGTCATGGCAATCGTCTTGGCTGCATTTATCATGGCCTTGTATCCAATGCTCATGCTGCCTGTAGCAACGGCTTGCCACGAGTGGGGAGGTGTTCCAGCAACCCAGGTCGCGGTTCCGAGTCCGGCTGTGGGAACCACCCAGGTGATGTCGCCCACATCGGTGCTGGCGGGAAAGAATCCGCCCGTCTTGAAGGGTTGAACAATGGAGGCCTCCTGAATCTCGGGCGCCCTGAAGGTGAAAGATGTTTGCAACTTCTTGGCAAACTCAATTTCCTCTGCATTGTAGTTTACACCGCCCACGGTCTTCAGGTTGTTGTACATCAGTCGGGCCAGGGTTTCATTCGGCAGCAGGTTGTAGGAGCCGGAGATCACTTCGTACTTCATGGAAGTCTCGGTACCTGTAGCGGCTCCATCTGCACATTTTACTACACGGTCCCAGATTTCAGCCAACTGTTTTGCATCCGGATGCCGAACCATATATTCCACTTCCGCAAAATCAGGCACGACATTGGCTGCCAATCCTCCCTTGGTGATCACATAATGTATGCGAGCGTCTGAGGGAATGTGCTCGCGCATCATGTTGACCATATAGTTCATTGATTCCACCGCATCCAGGGCAGATCGGCCTTTTTCCGGGGCAGCGGCAGCGTGTGCAGAGCGGCCATAAAAACGAAAGAGGGTTTGCTTGATGGCCATGCAGGATTCCGGACTTGCATCATTCGTGCTTGATGGATGCCAATGTAGGACAGCGTCAACGTCTTTGAACAGTCCATCGCGGACCATGTACACCTTGGCTCCGCCTCCTTCTTCGGCAGGAGTACCAATCAATCGTACCGTTCCTGACTTTTTGTTTTTGGAAAGCCATTCCTTCAAGGTGATGGCTGCTGCAGAGGAAGCGACGCCGAACAAGTTGTGGCCGCAGCCTTGCCCCGGCCGTCCATCCGCAATGGGTTTGCGATACGGCACTGAATCCTGTGACAGACCTGGCAATGCGTCAAACTCAGCGAGGATACCAATAATTGGACCTCCGGAACCATAGGTAGCGGTGAATGCGGTGGGCATCCCTGATACACCTCGTTCAATGGCAAACCCTTCATTTTTCAGCATCGTCAGCAGCTCTTCCGAACTCTTGATCTCCTGATAGCCCAGTTCAGCATAGCCCCAGATATTGCGGGCTGCAGCTTTGTAAGTAGATGCTTTCCTGTCGACTTCAGCGGAGATGAACAGTTTGTCTTTATCACTTTTGATTTTTGGATTGATCTCGGTTTGGGCGAAACCGGTAATGAGCATCCCATTTAGAATGCAGAGAGCAATAATTTTTTTCATTAGGGTAGGTTTAAGGATCAAAAGATACAGGAAAGATCAGGTTCAGGAAAGTGAATTTACCTGGTGTTCAAAGTAAATCTGTGCGGTGGCTAAGCCCATCCACTAAAGATACAAGTAACCCGACCTTATGGCCAGTGTTATTAGACAACTTGTCAATGGACCTAAGCTCAATGACTCTATTTGAAAATCTCAAACTCCACCCTCCGGTTGAGCTGCTTGTGTTCATCGGTAATTTCCTGGGTGATGGGCTTAGAACTTCCATACCCTATTGCGGTGATACGTTCCTCGTCGACCTTGAACTGTTGCTGAAGATATTGTTTAATGGCATCAGCCCGTGCCTGGGATAGTTTGAGGTTGGACTCTTCCTTCCCAGCGGAGTCGGTGTGGCCGGAGATCTTCAGCTTGAGTAGGGGGTGGTCAATCATAAAATTGGCAAGCTTGTCAAGGTCGGTGTGCATCGAAGGCAGGATATCCGACTTTCCATTCTCAAACTCAAGCGACTCAAAGGCAATTTTACTTTCAATGGGCTCGGCCACCTTGTCAATTTCGACATCGCCACTCATGAAAAATATTTCTTCAATCCTGAAAAATTCATCGCCCTGAATGATCAGCAGGTAATTTCGTTTGTTGATCAGGCTAAAATCAAAGGTCCCATCCTCACGGAGGAATTTGGGTGCTACCTCAACGCCCTGGTCAAGGTCGATGACCGACACAATTCCTTTCATGGGCTGTCCGGCTTTGTCTTTCAATGAACCTTTGAGCTGTGCTGTAGCTTCAGGTTGGGCTTCCATCGGTACGGCAAATGAAAAGATGTCCAGGTTCTTCTTGTCTTCTTCTTCAGATCGGGCGTAGTACAAATCCTTCGACTCTGAATCGATGGTAAAATAATATTCACTCCCCGCCCCATTTACAAGAGGACCGATATTTTTTGGTTCGGTCCAGATGTTCCCGTGGCGATGGGATTTGTATATGTCGAAGTCGCCGAAGTTAAGTGGCTGACCATCTGAACTGAAATAAAGAACATTAAACTTATGATGGAAAAATGGACTCACCTCACTGTGCACCGTATTGATAATTGGACCCGCATTCTGGGCTTTGCCCCAATGACCTTTACTGTCTTTTATTGAAAAGAAAATATCCGACAGTCCAAAACTTCCAATGCGGTTGGATGCAAAATACAACGTATCTCCCTGGTGGGTAAGGGAAGGATGTGAGTCCCAACCACTGCTGTTGATGTCCTTGCCCAAGTTTTTAATATTGGTCCATGTGCTGTCGGCCGTGCGCTCTGCCATGTACAGATCACAGTTGCCAAGTGATTCAGGCGTGTTGCACCTGGAAAAAAATAAATACTTGCCATCAAAACTCAGGCAGGCAGAGCCTTCGTTATAACTGGTGTTGATACTTTTGAACTCCTTCGCAGGGTTCCAGTAGCCGTCCGAGCGTGTGCTGTAGAAAAGGTCTTCATCATAGCTGCGTTCGCCCTGTTGATGTTTGTTTCGTTTTGAAGTGAAGAGTATGAGGTTGTCTACGTTACCAATGGTTGGGCCATAGTCTTCCTTTTTGGAGTTGATATCATCGCCCATGTTGACGAGCACAGAGTGGGGAGGGTGAAGGGTGTCGATTTCTTTCCTGTAGTCGACCAGTTGGTAGTAGAATTCCAATGGGACATAATATTTTTTCTTATCGCGTTCTATGGAGTCGTACTCCCTGTAGACATCCTGTATGTTCAGTCCCTGGCGGTGGTGCTTCAACACCAGTTTGTATAAAAGTATGCCTTCGCCGGGAGGACCAAATTGCTTTGATAGCTTCGCCATCTCCCAAAGCATGGCTGTGTTTTCATGAAAATTCTGAATCCCAAAATTTGCGATATAGTCGCGGAGGGCAAAGTAATAGTCTTTCGAGGGCCCCACCCGTTGCAGGCGATGCAACTTTTCCATTTTTGACGCATCATAGTAAAACGACAGGCGGTTGATGTTGGGGAAAGCAAATATGTCAGACTGACTGAAGGAGGTGATCGAATCATTCAATTGAATCGTGTCACCTCGTTTAAATTTATTTTTCTGCTTTTGGGCAGTTGAAGCGGGGCCAAAAAGACTCAGAAGAAGGGCGAATAGAACTAAAAAAAGGGCTTTCACAGGTCGGAAAAAAATTGAATTCACCACCGTATTACCGAAAGTTGAAATAAATTTGATTGATAAACAATGCTTTGGCATCGGTATTGAGCTTATCAGCGACATTGAAATCTAAATAATCCAGTCAACGAAGCTGTGTCATATTGGCACGAACACCATGTTCAAATCCTTAGAAAATACACCCATGGTTCAGGAAGACTCCGAAGAACTTGTGCAATTAATCAACCCTGAACAGGAGTCGGAGCTTAAACCAGAAGACCTTCCCGCAGAGTTATCGATATTGCCGATCAAGAATACGGTACTGTTTCCCGGTGTGGTGATACCCATCACCGTCACGCGACAGAAATCAATCCGCCTGATTAAGAAAGCGTACCAGGGAAACCGGATCGTGGGTGTGATTGCACAGAAGAACAAGCAGACAGAGGAACCGGCGATTGAAGATGTGTACCGCTTTGGCACCGTGGCACGAATCATCAAGATGCTCGTGCTACCGGATGGAAATACTACAATTATCATCCAGGGTAAGAACCGCTTCTCTGTACGTGAATTTA
>JANYHW010000169.1 GCA_025358885.1 Cytophagales bacterium
GTTCGTAGGTGCCGCGTTCCAGGCGCTTGTAGTAAATGGAAAAACCATCGCGCTCCCAGAGCAACAACTTGACTTGGTTGAGCCGGCGGTTAAAGAAAATAAAAATATCCCGGCTCAAGGGATCGCGGTTCAACCCATCCCGCACTAGGCCGCACAGTCCGTCCACACCTTTTCGCATGTCATTCTTCTCCCGGTATAGAAAATAGTGATAGACCGGCGAAAGGGTGAGCATCAGGACAACAGCGCCTTGAGAAAGCCAGCTTTCACAGCCTGGTTGAAAATCAACCGGTGGCCATCGGGGTAAATTAATTCCAGAAAAGCACCAGTCGCGGAAGATTGTTCTTGGGGTTCCCGTTTTACGCTGACCGAAACAAAGGGCGAATCCGGTGTGGGCGTTGCGAAATGTTCGCGGTACTTCTTGAACCAGTAATGGAATTTTGCATAGCTCAACTCCTTTTCCTGGCAGAAGGCACGCTGTGTTTTTTCGCTGGTCTCCCAGATTTTGATCAAAGAAAAATTTAATTGCTCCAGGGGCGTGAGGGCTGTCTTCATGGTCAGTAGTTTCTTGCGCGCAAAACTACCTCGCGACTATCACCCTGGAAATATGCACTTCACCGCACGGTTACATTGCCTTTCGGGTTCTAAGGAAAGGCGAAACCCAAACCAAACCTAAAGCCGATCCGGATATCTTCTTTCTGCCTGCCGATGACCCGTTGCCGAAGCCACATCGAATTGGGCTAGGGGCATTGTTTGGGTTGACATGATTTTGATTTTTGGGTTTGGGTTTGGGTTGGAGCTTCTCCGTTAACTTAATTCAGCTAGATAATGTCACCCGGCAAAACTTTGATTTTTTATTGAATTTTAATTTTTGAGTTTGGATAAATGGCCCTACGATCGAAACGGAAACCAAATTGGACTCCATTTCGGTTGTTTCGTTGCTCATCAAAACCTAAACCCGAAACTTCAAACTATTTTTTATCACTGTACCGCATTCGTCGGATGTTTTTACGAGCGACAAACCTATTCAAGTAATACCCGAATCACAGAAAGGCAATTCGAGAAATTGTTTGCCTCTGAGAAAGCGTACGAGGAAATAAATAGCAAGTATTTCAAAAGGACTTATCGCTCTGCACCAACCAAACGATATTTAAAACGTTCAGGAATTATTCCACGGGCAAATGCACTTGCAGTTCAAAACTTAATTTGAACTTTCTCCTACCTTTTTAATTAAGATGCCCAGTTTTGATTCTGCCTCCTTGGCCCTAGTTTCTTTGTTGAGCTTTTCAAGTTTCTCTTCTAGTATTTCCTCGATACCGAGTCTTACGGTTTCAAAGTAAGTGAGACATTCATCCTCGGTCAATTCGTGAATCCCCTTGCTCAAAACAGCATACATCGCCCGGTTTTTCACTAGAAATTCAGGCAGATGATTTTGCAGCAATTCAATACGCTCCTTGATTCTAGATTTCTTATAACTTTCTTCATCCCAGTCTGCTTCTTTTGATCCTAGGGAATGGGCCTCTTCGATGAGATCTTCAAAAATTCTTCTTAGATAAACAAAGGAACCAATTCCAACGCCGTGAGCTGCCAGCCCAATTCCTTTCACCAATTCTTTTTGCTTCTCGTTTCCAAGTACCCGGCTAAATTTCTTGATTTTATCAACATGGAAATCGGCAATTGATGGGTCCTGGCCAATCTTGGTTAAAGTGCCGTAGTGCTCGACTCGTTCTGGGTCTCCGTCTTCATCAAGCTCGTATTTTGGCTCGAATTTTAAAAAAAAAGTAAGCCTGTCCCCATACCTGAGGCACAGAAGCTGCATTTTGAAAATACCCCAACTCTGGAGATTGATTGCGTTGTCTCCAATGTTATAGATACAGCTAAACGTTGAATCAATCTCTTTAGCGGGATTATATCCCTCGACTTTGCCACTAAACCGGACTAGTCTTTCCATTTCCAGCCAGTTATCAGGCGTAATTTCGATACGCTCGTATATGGGAACTTCAAAGAAAAACTTCTGAGGTTCAAGGTTCATCGGGAATGAATAAGTTTTTGGCTGGTCAAAATAGTGCTAGTAGGCTTGTTGTAATCTTGACCACTGCCTTGACCACTTAGACTAAAATGCCACAACTATGAGCATTTTAGATTATTTGCTGCGGTCCGGACGGGACTCGAACCCGCGACCTTCCGCGTGACAGGCGGACATTCTAACCAGCTGAACTACCAGACCTTTAAAAACAGGGTGCAAAGATAGGCTTTGGGAGATTTATTACAAGGGGCGTGGAAAATATCGAAAAGGCTCTTACTCACGTTGTCACAGGTTACAGGTCACAGGTTACCTGTTACCTGTTACCGGTACTCTCACCTGAACCCCGAAGAATTCCAGTTGGTCAACCTCATCGACTCCTCCACTTCTTCGTCAAACTTGGTGTCGAACTCCACATCGGTGAATTCCCAACCATCGTTGTTCTTGTAGAGTTCGAAGGTAAACCGCATGGGGTCGCGCTGGTAGTAGACGAGATAACTCACAATCCTGAAACGACTTCCCACTTTACGGGACTTCAATTGCTCCTGGCCAATGAATTCTCCCATGACCGCCACCTGCTTGCCCAGGCGAACCGCAATGTTGTTCATGGCATCTCCGGTGGCAGGCATCCACTTATTGGTCGACCATGAATATTTCAACGCCACTTCATATCCGCGGTTCTTGTACATCTCAAAAAAGTTATCGATTAGTTCCTGGCCATCGTCGTCGGCCGTTGTCTCGTCTTCTTTGGTCTGTGCCATCGAGCAGGCAGAGATCAACGCCAAGGTTAGTGTCAATAGTTGCCGTTTCATATGATTGTGTTGTTTTGGTTTCTCATTGATTCGTGTGGTCTGTTGGAAAGTAACTTTTCCGGCAGCCTGCACTTTTCTTCTATGCTAGTATAGCAACTTTCGAAGCATCTGCCTACAGGAATGTGCGAAACGGAGTCAAGCGGCCATGGAAAGCGACAAATTTCAAAAAACTACTAATTTTGCACTCCGTACTGAATACGCTATGACGAATCTCCTGGACTTTGAAAAACCCATCGCCGAACTTGAGTCGAAGCTGCAGGACATGAAGCAGCTCACTGACGATAGCGATGAGTCAGTGATTAAGGCGATCCATGCCCTCGAAAAAAAGATACTAGAATTGAAAAAGGAGACGTTTGAAAATCTCACAGGGTGGCAGCGTGTGGCGCTCTCCCGCCATCCGGATCGTCCGTACACCCTGGACTATATCTATGAAATTACCACGGATTTCATCGAACTCCACGGCGACAGAAATGTAGGCGACGACAAAGCCATGGTCGGTGGACTGGGTGCCATCGATGGTCAGACCTTCATGCTCATCGGACAGCAGAAAGGAAGAAATACAAAACAGCGACAGATGCGCAACTTCGGCATGGCCAATCCGGAAGGTTATCGCAAAGCCCTCCGGCTAATGAAGATTGCAGAGAAGTTCAACAAACCAATTGTGACGTTCATTGATACCCCAGGAGCATTTCCTGGTCTGGAAGCAGAGGAACGTGGACAAGGAGAAGCCATCGCCCGCAACCTCAAAGAAATGTTCATGCTGAAGGTGCCGGTAATCTGCATCGTCATCGGAGAAGGTGCCTCGGGTGGGGCGCTCGGTATAGCCATTGGTGACAGGGTTTTCATGCTTGAGAACACCTGGTATTCGGTGATCTCTCCCGAGTCATGTTCATCCATTCTCTGGAGAAGCTGGGACTATAAGGAACAAGCTGCTGAGGTACTTAAACTCACGGCAAAAGATATGAAGGAGCAAAAGCTCATCGACGGCATCATCAAGGAGCCCCTGGGAGGTGCACATACCGATATCAAGTGGATGTCGAATGAAGTGAAACGTATGATCCTTACCACCTATAAAGAGCTGGCCAAACTTCCTGCACAAGATCTCATCAATCAGCGAATAGATAAGTTTTGCGCGATGGGAGTGGTTAAAGAATAATTAATAACTCAGGGCTCAAAGTTGAAGGTTGCCGGGATGTTATGCGATCCAGGTTCCGGTCTTTATTCATTTGAATTCAGTGTTCATTCGCAAACCCGGAACTTAGTCTCCAACAACTCATAACTTCCATGAATCTCCACGTCATCAATACCGGTTTCTTTAAGCTCGATGGTGGTGCTATGTTTGGGGTGGTTCCGAAATCAATCTGGCAAAAATCAAATCCGGCGGATTCAACCAACCTTTGTACCTGGGCTATGCGCTGCTTGCTGGTTGAGGACGGCAATAAGCTCATACTCATCGACAATGGAATGGGGGATAAGCAGGATGCAAAATTTCTAAGTCACTACTACCTGCACGGCGACGACACCCTGATGAAATCCATACAACAAGCCGGGTTCTCTTCTTCGGATATCACCGACATGTTCCTGACCCACCTTCACTTTGATCATTGTGGCGGAGGGATCATCAAGGCCAATGAAAAATTTGCATTGGCTTTTCCCAGAGCAACCTATTGGTCGAACGAAGAGCATTGGCTCTGGGCTACGCAACCTAACGCCCGTGAGAAAGCAAGTTTTCTAAAAGAGAATATTGTTCCGATCAACGAAAGTGGCCACCTCAGCATGATCGAGGTAAAGAAACCCTCACCTTTTCCACAAATGGAAATATTCTACGCCTCCGGTCACACCGATAAGATGATGATTCCCATGGTGAAGTACAGAGACAAGACGATCTGCTTTGTTACGGACCTGATTCCGTCCGTTTCTCATATTCCCTTACCGTATGTTATGGGTTACGACACACGTCCATTAATCACCATGGAGGAGAAAGAGAGATTTCTTCTGCAGGCGGCAGAGGGTGAGTATGTTCTGTTTTTTGAGCACGACCCGGTGCATGAGTGTTGTACTTTGAAAAATACAGAAAAAGGTGTGAGGGTAGATCGTACCTTTCCACTGAGCGAACTTTAGTCGATGAAGAAAATCGGATTGGTATTATCAGGTGGAGGTGCAAGAGGTGCCACTCATTTAGGTGTAATTCAAGCACTTGAAGAATTTGGATTAAAGTTTTCATGTGTGTCGGGAACAAGTGCCGGTTCTATCGTGGGTGCACTGTATGCCCATGGCTACCCGCCCAAGGAGATTTATAAGATCATCCAACAGGTAAGTATTTTTAATTCTGTTCGGCCGGCCTGGACCTGGGCCGGTTTCCTCAAAATGGATAGACTTCAGGATTTACTATTGAAATACCTCCCTGAGAATAGCTTCGCCAGCCTTCAATTACCCATGACGGTGGCCGCTACCGAAATCAGAAAGGGAGAAATAGAGTATTTTTCTCAAGGCGAACTCATACCGCCTATTCTGGCTTCTTGTAGTATTCCAGCGGTATTCAATCCTTATCAGTTTAAGGGCTCTTTGTATGTGGATGGCGGGCTGCTCGACAACCTGCCGGTGAAACCCATCCGCACGCAGTGCGATTTTGTGGTGGGCTCGCATTGCAACCAGGTGAGCCAGTTTTTTGATGCCAGCAATGTCAAGGTAGTGATCGAACGGAGCCTCCTGATGGCCATTGGAGCCAATACATTGGTCAGCAAGCAACAGTGCGATGTCGTGATTGACCCTCCCGGACTTGACAAGTTCAGCGCTTTTGATTTTGGTAAGATGAGAGAGATTTTTGACATTGGCTACGGATTTACCAAGGCGAATTTCAGCGGAAATACCTTTGAGAAAATGCTCGCATGACCGACGCCAAACCATCATTTGAAGAACAGATCTTAACGGGCATCCCCGATACCTTGCCGGAGCCAAAGGAGTACGACCTTACGGTCAATCATGCTCCAAAGCGCAAAGACATTCTCACTGCAGCTGAGAAAAAACTGGCCTTAAAGAACGCGCTCAGGTATTTTCATCCCAGTCATCACGTGGTGTTGGCTCCCGAGTTTTACGAAGAATTGCAAAAATTCGGGCGCATCTACATGTATCGTTTTCGTCCGGATTATGATATGGTTGCAAGGCCCATTGCGGAATATCCCTACCGGTCATTGCACGGAGCTTCCATCATGGTGATGATTCAGAACAACCTGGACCCGGCCGTGGCCCAGCACCCGCACGAATTGATTACCTATGGCGGGAATGGCGCAGTATTTCAAAACTGGGCACAGTACCTATTGACTATGAAGTACCTGGCAACGATGACCAATGACCAGACGCTTCACATGTATTCCGGACACCCCATGGGACTCTTCCCTTCATCAAGCGATGCGCCACGTGTGGTAGTGACAAATGGGATGATGATCCCAAATTATTCAAAGCCGGATGACTGGGAAAGATTCAATGCACTAGGGGTAACACAGTATGGCCAAATGACCGCTGGATCATACATGTATATTGGTCCGCAAGGAATTGTACATGGCACGAACATTACGTTGCTCAATGCAGGCAGAAAGATTTCAAAGAGGGGCGAAGGCCTGGAAGGTAAATTATTTGTTTCCTCTGGTCTCGGTGGCATGAGCGGGGCTCAACCGAAAGCAGGAAAGATTGCAGGTTGCATTTCTGTGATCGCAGAAGTCAATCCCAAGGCTGCACAGAAGCGCCATCATCAAGGATGGGTGGATGAGCTTACCGACAACCTCGACGAGTTGGTCAAAAAGGTAGCCGCGGCCAAGCGTGGTAAGGAGGCCATCTCCATCGCCTACCAGGGAAACGTGGTGGATGTATGGGAACGGTTGGCCTTCGAAGAAATATTTGTGGAGTTGGGTTCCGATCAGACGTCCCTTCACAATCCTTGGTCAGGCGGATATTATCCTGCATCACTTGGCTTTGAGGAGTCGAACGAAATGATGTCGAAGAACCCGGAGGAATTCAAGAAACATGTGCAGGAGTCTCTTCGTAGACAGGCGAACGCTATCAATCACCATGTGTCCCGTGGCACCTACTTCTTTGATTACGGAAATGCGTTTCTGTTGGAAGCGTCCCGTGCGGGTGCAGATGTGATGACACCGGATGGTGTTCAATTCAGATATCCTTCCTATGTGCAGGACATTATGGGGCCTATGTGTTTTGACTTTGGCTTCGGACCTTTCCGCTGGGTATGCACCTCAGGCAAACAGGAAGACCTGGATTATACAGACCTGATTGCACGTAAGGTGATGGAGGAATTGTTGGAAGTGGCACCAAAGGAAATTCATTCACAGTTGAAAGACAATATTGTATGGATCTCTGCCGCTAAGGCGAACAACCTGGTGGTAGGTACGAAGGCGAGGATATTGTACGCCGATGCCGAAGGCCGAATGCGGATTGCCCTTGCATTTAATAAGGCCATTGAAGAGGGTGAGTTGGGACCTGTGGTGCTTGGACGTGATCATCACGATGTGTCAGGGACTGACAGTCCATACCGGGAGACTTCTAATATTTATGATGGCTCACGCTATACGGCCGATATGGCCGTCCACAATGTGATTGGAGATTCATTCCGTGGTGCTACCTGGGTTTCCCTGCACAACGGAGGTGGCGTAGGCTGGGGTGAAGTGGTCAACGGAGGATTTGGCCTATTGCTGGATGGCTCAAACGATGCCGCGCGAAAACTCACCAATATGCTCGCCTTCGATGTGAACAATGGAATAGCCAGGCGATCATGGGCCCGGAACGACGGGGCCATGAGCACCATCAAGCGTGCGCAAGAACTCAATACAGAATTGCAGATTACCATACCAAACCTCGCCGACGATTCATTGATCGATAAACTCTTCTGATGTTTCGGCCCATCTATATCCTCATTTTCAAAATACTGGGGTGGAAGGTGACAGGCAGTTTACCTCCTCATGAAAAGAAGTTTATCATCGCGGTTGCACCGCACACCAGCAACTGGGATTTTCCGTTAGGGCTGGCCGCCAGAAGTATCCTGAGAATTCAGAAGGCCCAATTTCTTGGTAAGAGTCAGTTGTTCAAGCCGCCGTTTGGCTGGTTCTTCCGGGCGCTGGGTGGTCACCCGGTTGAGCGAACTACCAGTCACGACATGGTGGAGCAGGTGGTGAAGATATTTGACAGGCACAATGAATTCATCCTGGCCGTTGCGCCGGAGGGCACCCGCAAGAAGGTGGAGAAGTTGAGGACAGGCTTCTACTACATTGCCAAAGGAGCACATGTGCCCATTGTTCCTGTAGGTTTTGATTTCAAGCGCAAGGAGGTTTCTGTGAGCCAACCGATCTATCCCAGCGATAATATTGAGGGTGATATGGAGAAAATTCTGTCGTTTTACCGAACAATAACGGGTAGAAATGCAGAACTCGGCCTTTCATGATTCCTAATTCAGAATTGAGGCATTACTTTTGTTTTGAACTGACAAACTAATAATTATGAGAAAAATAAAAATCCTATTCTTAACAGTCTTGGCCATGGCGTCGATTCACGCGGCGTTTGGCCAGGCAGAAATTGCATTTGGGGTCAAGGGAGGGCTGAATTTTGCGACCCTTAACGGAGTTAGCTCTCCCAGTGCTGCTTACAGCAATAGCACGGGATTCCATGCCGGCGGATACTTCCTGTTTAAGTTTACGAAGATTGGTATTCAACCTGAAATCATATTCTCAAAGCAGGGGCATGACTTCAGCTATAGTGGATCAAATTACACCTCAGCGATTAACTATATCAATATTCCCATCATGCTGAAATTGTACATTGCTGCAGGTCTTAATCTTCAGGC
The DNA here is from genome assembly GCA_025358885.1 of Cytophagales bacterium. Classification (GTDB taxonomy): domain Bacteria; phylum Bacteroidota; class Bacteroidia; order Cytophagales; family Cyclobacteriaceae; genus ELB16-189. Next base: position 8,681 of record JANYHW010000169.1, read on the forward strand.
TGGTCCGCAATTTGGTTTTCTGGCAAGTTCAAAAGGTGATGTATACAATTCAGCCACCAGCGGCATCAGCACCGGACAAGACCTGAAGAACTTTGTCAAGTCTACAGACTTTTCTGTTGGTCTTGGTGTAGGGTGGGATCTTCCATTCGGTCTTAATTTCACCGCACGCTATAATATGGGTCTTTCAGATATCAACAAATTATCAGGCGGATCCGTACCCTCTGGATTGGTTTCATCGATGGGTACTTCTGAAGCCAAGAATCAGGTGTTTCAACTTTCTGCGGGATTCAGACTCTTCAAATTCGGGAAATAGGTCCTGGCGATATTCAATGATAAAGCCATCCCTGAATGGGGGATGGTTTTTTTCGTTTCTGTTGACTTATAATAAACAGCCGGAAAAAATACTATTTTTGTAAGGTCATAAACATGAACAATATGAAGAACTCAAGGATGCCATTTACATTTTTGCTTTTGGCAGCAACCTCGTTAACGGCGTTCGGTCAGGCCAAAATAGATTTTGGCTTAAAGGGGGGTTGGAATTTTGCCAGCCTCACCGGTGTGAGTTCCGTTGCAACAGCGACCAAGAACAAATCAGGCTACCATTACGGTGCTTATGCAATGATCAAAATGACAAAATTCGCCATTCAACCGGAAATACTTTTCTCGCAGCAAGGTGAATCCTATTCATACCTTGGTGCCGACTACGGCACGAAACTAGATTACGTGAACATCCCTGTGATGGTAAAATTCTACCTTGTAGAAGGACTGAACCTTCAGGTTGGACCGCAGATTGGATTTGTGACGAAGGCGATTGGGAGCGTCAAGGATGTTAGCACAGGAGCGATAACCACCGATCAGGACGTCAAGAGTTTTTTGAATTCGTCTGATTTTTCAATTGCAGTAGGAGCAGGGTTCGACCTTCCTTTTGGTCTGAATTTTACCGCACGCTACAATATTGGCATCTCCGACATCAACAAATACACCGGCACCACTCCACCCACGAGCACACAATCCTGGATGGGAACTTCTGCGTCCAAAAACCAGGTGTTTCAATTCTCGTTGGGTTACCGACTTTTCAAAATCGGAAACTAGACACCAAATAACATTTCAAGAGCCGCTCAAGTCGTTGAGCGGCTTTTTTGTTTTGTAGATTTGGCCCGCAATGCCCGACAACTATCAACAGACACTCGATTACTTGTATGAAACTTTGCCCATGTTCCAGCGGGTGGGTGCGGCTGCCTACAAGAGTGATTTGGTCAATACTTATAAACTCTGCGAGGCACTGGGTAATCCTCAACTCAAATTCAAGTCGGTTCACGTAGCCGGCACCAATGGAAAGGGGAGTACCTCCCACATGCTGGCTGCCATTCTTCAATCTGCTGGATACAGGACAGGCCTTTACACATCGCCTCATTTGAAAGAATTTACGGAACGCATCAGGATCAATGGCCTTGAAGTGGAAAAAGATTTCGTGGTAGAGTTTGTCAATCGCCTAAAGCCAATTCTCGAACAAATCCAGCCTTCGTTTTTTGAAACGACTGTGGCCATGGCATTTGAATATTTCACCTCCCGGAAGGTTGATATAGCTGTTGTTGAGGTGGGCCTTGGAGGCAGACTGGATTCAACCAATGTAATCACACCAGAATTGTCGGTCATTACCAATATCAGTTTCGATCACAAAGACCTGCTGGGTGACACGCTTCAGAAAATTGCCGGAGAGAAAGCGGGGATCATCAAGCCCAGTGTTCCCGTGGTGATCAGTGAGCGGCAGCATGAAGTGGAAGCGGTTTTCGAAGCGAAAGCAGAAAAAGGTAAGTCACCAATTACTTTTGCCTCTGATGATATTCAACTCAGGCATCAAGGGGCTGGGTTTGATGTGTATCAAAACAGTATGCTGTGGTTGAATCTGGAGCCTCAACTGAAGGGTTTTTACCAGGAAAGAAATTTGCCCGGTGTGCTGGAGTCTGTTATCTGTTTGAGGAAACGAGGATTCAACATTTCAAATGATGCCATTCAGAAGGGAATTGAAGAGGTTGTTTCCCTCACAGGCCTGAAGGGAAGGTGGCAGACCCTGCGCGCGACGCCGCTGACCATCTGCGACACAGGACATAATCCCGACGGCATCAAGGCCATAATGTCGCAGATCAAGACGATGCGCTTTCAGCATTTGCATATAGTCTTTGGCGTTGTTAAAGAAAAGGAACTGAATGAAGTACTTGCATTGCTGCCGAAAGATGCGACGTATTACTTTTGCGAGGCAAATATCCCCAGGGCATTGCCCGCCGGCATACTTGGAGAGGAGGCAAGGAAGAAAGGTCTTTCGGGAAAGGTTGTCCCTAATGTAAACGAGGCCATTCATCTGGCAACCGAGAATGCTTCTTCGGACGATTTGATATTTGTGGGAGGGAGTACCTTTGTTGTTGCGGAGATTGATGGATTGTAAATGGCTCACACTTGAAGAACAAACTATTTCGCTTCGCGGTCATTGCCGAACGTGACAATGTGATTGAGCCCGGCAAGGAGCTCTTCAACACCATCAAGGGCGAATGGCAGTCAACCTACTTCCGAAATGAACATCCGGTAACGATCGAACTGGCGTGTGGAAGGGGAGAGTACTCCGTTGCTCTGGCGAAGATGTTCCCTTCACGGAATTACGTTGGCGTCGATATCAAGGGCGACCGCATCTGGAAGGGCAGTACGCTGGCGCTTGAGCAGCAATTGTCCAACATTGGTTTTCTTCGCACCAACATTCTGAACATTGATTTTTTCTTTGGTGATGGTGAGGTGGACGAGATTTGGTTGACATTTCCAGACCCCAGACCCAAGAAGAGGGACGTTAAGCGAAGGCTTACTAATCCGCGCTTTCTGGAACTGTACAAAAAGATCCTCCACCGGGATGGATACCTGCGACTTAAGACCGACAATACGGGCCTGTTTCAATATACCCTGGAGGAGTTACAAATGCGTAGCGACCTTCGCGACTTGGAGTTTACCGAAGATGTGTATCAATCTCCATTGCGCAGTGAGTGCTTTGATATCAAAACCCGCTATGAAGAGATGTTTGCGAATAAGGGGGAGAAGATTAAATACCTGAGGTTAAGGTTCAGGTAGGTCTTGCTGTCTGACATTGTCGCAGATGATAGAAAGGACAAAGCGATATTGGACCTGAGAAGAGGTAACATACCGTTAACGTTAACCACTGTAGTCCATTCAGGATAAACCGTATCTTTATTGCATTAAACCCCATTCTGACTTGGGCAAAAACAAGAGGCGGGAACTTGAGCTAGTTGTCCTTTCTGATATCCACCTCGGCACCTATGGTTGCCATGCAGAGGAACTCCTCCGCTATCTTAAGACCATTGCACCAAAGACGCTTATTCTCAATGGAGATATCATCGACATGTGGCAGTTCAGTAAGCGATATTGGCCGAAGTCGCACATGCAGATTGTGAAACACATTACCGGACTGCTCGCCAAGGGTACCAAGGTTATATACCTTACTGGAAATCACGATGAGATGCTTCGTAAGTTCGCCGGCTTCCGGCTGGGCGCTTTTCAAATCGACAATAAAAAGGTAATCTCTCTCGATGGCAGGAAGGCATGGATTTTTCATGGGGACGTATTTGATGTGACCATGAGATATTCCAAGTGGCTGGCCAGGCTCGGAGCAGTGGGGTATGATTCGCTCATTGTTCTCAATACATTCGTGAACTTTATTCTCAACCTCTTTGGCAAAGGCAAAATCTCGCTCTCGAAGCGCGTAAAAGACAGTGTTAAGCAAGCGGTGAAATTCATCAATGATTTCGAAAAGACTGCCGCGGGAATTGCCATTTCGAAGGGCTATGATTACGTAGTTTGCGGCCATATACACCATCCTGAAATGAGACGCATCGTAACGGAGAAAGGAGAAGTGACTTACTTGAATTCAGGAGATTGGGTCGAGAACCTCACAGCACTGGAGTACAATTCCGGAGCCTGGAAAATCTATTATTACAACGAAGATGCTTACGCGCAATCCATCAAGATATCCAAGCGCTTTAAGACCAGTCTGGATAATGATGAGATCTTTAAGGATCTTGTCAACGAATTTCTGAAACCTACAACTTGACTCAGGCATTTGGACCTGCACAACCGGACAAACAAT
>JANYHW010000189.1 GCA_025358885.1 Cytophagales bacterium
CGCCATACAAGGTACAGGCAACGGGCACTTGAGCCGGGCAGTTGATATCATCCCGGAGCTGAAGAATTATGGCCAGGTGGACCTATTCGTCAGTGGTGCTCAGGCGGAGATAACCTTGCCTTATCCTGTCAAGTACAAGTCCAAAGGACTGAGCTTTTATTTCGGCAAGAGCGGAGGTATCAATTTTTATAAAACGTTTCAGAACAACAGCTCAAAATCGGTCATCAAAGAGATCAATGAATTTCCTGTGGAGAAGTATGACCTGGTTGTAAATGATTTTGAACCTATTTCAGCATGGGCTGCACGTAAAAAAGATGTGCGTATTGTTGGACTGAGTCACCAGTCTTCGTTGTTGTCGAAGAAAACACCCAAGCCAAAGTTCCACGACCCGTTTGGTGAGTGGCTTTTAAGAAATTATGCACCTGTAGACAAATATATCGGATTTCATTTTGAAGAATATGATAAGAACATTTTCACACCGGTAATCAGGAGGGCGATAACACAAGCGAGCAAAAAAGACAAAGGACACTATACGGTTTACCTCCCCGCGTACGATGACAAAAAACTGGTGGCATTGCTGATGAAATTTTCATCAGTTCGATGGAATATCTTCTCTAAACACACGTCGCAACCCTATCATGTGGGCAAGATTTCAGTGTTCCCGGTAAGTAGTGACGACTTCGTTGAAAGTGTTGTAACCGGCACAGGGGTGTTGTGTGGGGCAGGATTTGAAACACCAGCTGAAGTGCTTCACCTGCAGAAAAAACTATTGGTCGTCCAGATGAAGGGTCAGTATGAGCAGCAGTGCAATGCTGTTGCGCTTAAGAAATTAGGCGTCCCCGTTCTGAAGAAAATCAAAAGAAAAAACCTCGACAAAATTGAGAAATGGCTGGACTCCAACAAGCGGATGGACATTACTTTTCCCGTCGTTGCCGGAAAAGCTGTTGACCGATTGATGAAGAAGTTCGGCCCCGACCGCTAGTTTTCATCCAGCAACTCCTCCAGTACCCTTGACAAGTGATCATAATCTTTGAGTCCGGGTGCTAGTTCTTGTGTGCCTTTCAAGGCAAAGCCTTTAGCGCCTGTTTGCAACAGGAGGGTACGAAGTGTACCGCCATTGCTATCGATAGATAACAAAGCAGGTTCGAGGTTTTTTGGCAGAAGAGAGGTGTTGCCTTCGGGCAGCCCGGTTACGATCCAATGATCAACCTGCTGGGTGATTGGTTGTGTTGGATGATTCATGGAAGCAACGTCACTTAAGGTTAGCTCGACAAGCAACGGCAGGTCTGGGAGGCTATTGTCCAGGAATTTCCATTGCACATGGAGGAGATCCGGTTTATACGCATCTATCATTTTGTCCCAATCAACATGTTCGAAGTTGCTGACTTCAATAGCCCTTTTGGGCCCGGATATCCAGCCCACCATCGCCTGATAGTCTTCAGCACTTACAAAGTCTGCTGAAGAAGGATCTACAACAAATCCAAGTATGTCAACACCCATGCCGGCACAATACCTGGCATCACTCAGGTTGGTAATGTGACTCACGTAGATCGCAGGCTTGTGTTGCATGGCCAAATATCAAAAAGAAAAAATAACTTTGTAAGATAAGTTTGTTCTGTGAGGTTGATTCAAGGCATTTTGCTCTTTCTTCTGATGCTCCTGGGCTGTCATTCACGTGATGTCCTGCCGAAAGGAACGGGCACGGATTACTATCCTGTGAAAGGCGGAGCCTTCTGGATATATACCATGGTCGAGACCAACATTACCAAACTAGGCGGGCAAATTAACAACACGTATGAATTGAAGGTGGTTGTGGCAGACTCCCTTGTCTCAGCCAACCAGAAAACGTATGTGCTTCAACGGTTTACACGCAGTGATCCATCACAACCCTGGACCGTGCTGGATACCTGGTCAACCAGAAAAGATGCCTTTCAGGCAGTCCTGCAGGATGGTAATACGCCCTACATCAAGCTTGCTTTCCCTCTGAGCGAGGGTAAATCCTGGAATGGGAATGCCCTCAATAACCTCGGGGGTAACGACAAATGTGCTGACGGCACAGTCAACTGTGATAACTACGTCGTAACGAATTTGGCAAAGCCATACCTCGGTCCTGGCCTTTCGTATGAGAACACCGTCACTATTGTAGAGAATAATGATATGGATCCCATTGTTAAGCAGGATGTGAGAAAATCCGTTTATAGTATATCCATTGGACTTGTCTACTACGAGAGTACAATTCTTGAGTATTGCACTGTCGGGGATTGTATTGGCGAACAGGTTGTTGAGCAGGGTACGATCCTTAAGCAGACACTAAAAGACAATGGTGGGCTTTAGGGGCGCCATACTTTTGTTGTTTGTCTCTTCGATTGCCCATGCCCAAACCAATCGATACATCATTGTATTTAAGGATAAGAACAATACACCTTATACCACTCAACAGCCTCAGGCATATCTATCCGCCAAGGCCATTTCCAGAAGGTCGCATAGTGGGGTAGCAGTTACCACAGATGATTTACCTGTTACCCCCGGGTACGTTGCTCAAGTAAAGGCCACGGGGGCAAAGACATTCTACCCGTCGCGGTGGATGAATACTTTGCTTGTAGAAGCGACATCAACCCAAATTGCCTCGATCACTGCCTTTCCTTTTGTCAACAAAACTGAAATGGTAGCGCCGGGTAAGAAGCTGATAGGAGGAAGGGTCAAACGTGTAAGTCTAGGACAGACAACGTCAACTCAGGCAACCGACGTGCAACTCCAAATGCTTGGAATTGACAACATGCACACTGACGGATTCTTCGCCGATGGCATTACTGTCGCTGTACTTGATGATGGGTTCCAGGGTGTCAATACGGTGGCTGCCTTCCAGGGAGCGAATGCCAACGCGAGAATCAAGATGACTCAGGATTTTGTGACCAACTCAGGAAATGTATATCAATTTGACAGCCATGGCACGGCGGTATTTTCGACCATCGCCGCACAATTGCAAAATACGTTTACAGGCGGTGCCTACCATGCAAATTTCCTGCTCTTTGTTACGGAGGACGTTGGATCAGAGTACAGGATTGAAGAATACAATTGGCTCTTTGCCGCCGAGAAGGCAGATAGTGCCGGTGCGGATATCATTCAGTCATCTTTAGGCTATTCTATTTTCGACGACCCCTCCATGGATTATAAGATCGGCCAGCTAGATGGAAAGACTGCCATCATTTCACGGGCAGCAGGAATGGCCCGCGACAGGGCGATGGTTGTTGTGGTAAGTGCCGGCAACGAGGGTCAGAGTGCTTGGCACTACATCACTCCACCTGCAGATGTGGACGGAATACTGGCCACAGGTGCAGTTTCCTCAATTGGGCTAAGAGCCTCATTCAGTTCGTTCGGTCCTACGGCAGATGGCCGAATCAAACCTGACGTAGTTGCCCTTGGGCAAAACACTTCGATTATCCTTGCCGATGGTACCCTTGGAAATGCAAGTGGTACCTCCCTTGCCGCACCGTTGGTGACCAGCCTGGTCGCAGGGTTGCTTCAGGCTTATCCATCCTTAAAGCCCTCTGAAATTGTTCAGGCAATCAAGCTTTCGGCCTCACAAGCTGGGTCTCCCGACAATTCCCTGGGGTTTGGATTGCCAAATTATTCGGCGGTCAGGAATTATCTCGAGAGCGCTGCCTTGACGCAGGCTGTCGTTCTTTATCCCAACCCGGTAGAATCTACCTTGAGGCTTGCGTTCAATAAGCTGCCAGAAGGCCAGATTGACCTGTCATTTTTTGATGCCCAGGGGAAACTCCTCTCAAGCCCAAGTCTTTCTCTGACCTGGTTGGATAACCCGCTGGAAATATCCGTCAGTAACCTGAATGCCGGTCTGTATTTCATCAGGGTTAGAACGAATTCGGATGTAATAACCCTCCGATTTATGAAGCTTTAAAGTACTATTTTTGCACCTCATGAAACCTATCGTTGCACCTTCCATACTTGCTGCAGACTTCGCCAATCTTCAGCGGGAAATAACCATGATCAATGAAAGTGATGCCGACTGGATCCATGTGGATGTCATGGACGGTGTGTTTGTTCCCAACATTTCCATGGGCCTGCCTGTGATGGAGGCGGTCAAGCGACATGCGAAGAAACCTATCGATGTGCACCTGATGATTGTGCACCCGGAAAATTTTGTTGAGGCATTTCGAAAAGCAGGTGCAGAAATTATTTCCGTACATATTGAAGCTTGCCATCATCTCCACAGGAACATCCAGCAGATAAAGGGGCTTGGAGCGAAGGCAGGGGTAGCCATTAATCCACATACATCCGTTTCCCAATTGGAGGATATTGTTCAGGATATCGACCTGATATGCATGATGTCAGTTAATCCTGGGTTTGGCGCGCAGAAGTTCATAGAAAATACGTATCAGAAGATAAAGGAACTAAGGGAACTGCTGGTGCGACGCAAGTCCAATGCGCTGATAGAAATCGATGGTGGTGTTAGCCTTTCAAATGCGCGTCCGTTGATGGAAGCCGGAGCTGACGTGCTGGTCACCGGAAACCTGGTCTTCACTTCCGACAGTCCCAAAGAGGTTATCCAGCAGCTTAAGAGACTTTAAAGTTCTTGTGACCGTTGGCAGGAATTTTGATCTAATGCATAGAAACCCGACCATGAAGTTCAATATCAATTATCTGTTTCTTCTTATACTGGTGGTTGGCTGCGCCCGATCCGTTACGCGGCTGGACCCGGCCAAGCCCATGGACTTAAGCGGCCGCTGGAATGATACAGATTCAAGGGAAGTGGCAAATGCCATGATTGCTGATTTGCTGGGGAGTGAAAAATTCAAAGACTACGCAAAGCAACTGGGAAAGAAACCGGCCATCATCGTCGGTGTAGTGTCCAACAAGACTACTGAACACATTGACGCGGAGAACTACATCAAAAAAATGGAGCTCGCCATCTACAATTCCGGCGTTGCCGACCTGGTAGAGTCCGACGAATTCAGGGATAAGCTTCGCCTGGAGCGTAGCCAACAACAGGACTTTGCTGAACCGGCAACGGTGGCCAAATGGGGCAAAGAGGTAGGAGCCAACGTGATGCTTTTCGGTGAGATGACTTCTGAGGTAGATACATACCAGAAGAAAAGAACGGTCAATTATGTTACCACCTTGTTCCTCACGGACATGGAAACAAATAAGCGGGTGTGGTATGGGCAGAAAGAGATTAAGAAATACGTAAAGAACTAGAGTCAAATCCGATCTTCAATACCTGAACCGTTTGAACTCTTCTATGGGAAAAGTTCTTTTGATCCTGACGACAATCTTCATAGGGACCTCTTGTGCCACTTACTACCAGTCCAACTTTAGCTTCAATGAAGAATTTGAAAAAGGGAATCTTGATAAAGCCTTGTCAACTTTGCGGGCACATCCTTCTGAGGCGGCTGGGAAAAGGCAGTTCCTTTTTGACGTTAACAACGGTCTCTTGCTTTCCATCATGGGCCGTTATCAGGAGAGCAACGAATACTTTGAGAAGGCATACATTTTTGGTGAAGACTACCGGGTAAACTACCTCAATGAGGCTGCTTCCTACCTCACCAATCCCAATTTTACAGCCTACAAGGGGGAGGATCACGAGCATCTCATGATTCTTTATTTCAAGGCCTTGAACTACCTGAAAATGGGAAACCACGAGGATGCACTGGTAGAATGCCGCAGGCTTAACGTGCGACTCCAGCAGCTGACAGACCGTTACAATTCTGATGATAAGTACAGGCGAGATGCGTTTATTAACACCCTCATGGGAATCATTTACGATTCAGACGGGGACTACAACAATGCATTTATCGCCTATCGAAATGCCCTGGAGGTATATGACAATGACTTTAGCCGTTTATTTGGTGTCCAGGCACCACAGCAACTTAAGTACGATCTCTTGCGGACTGCAAAGTTAAGTGGAATGGATTCGGAATTCGAGCGCTTTCAGTCCCAGTTTGATATGAAGGACTACACCTATTCGCCATCGGATGGTGGAGAGTTGGTGTTCTTCTGGCACAACGGTTTGAGTCCTATAAAAACCGAGTGGGGAATCAACTTTGTTATCGTCCGGCAAGGCAATATGGTCATCTTTACGAATACAGATCTAGGCATAAGTTTTCCATTTGACATGGGAGGATATAGTGAGAGAGAACGTCAGGGGCTCTCCAGCCTCGATGTTTTCAGGGTTGCATTTCCAAAGTATGTTGAACGTCCGGAATATTTTAGCAGCGCAACGTTAGCCACAGGTGCTGATAACCTTCCATTGCAAATGCTTGAGGACGTGAATAAAGTTGCCTTCAAGTGTCTGACAGAACGGATGACCCTTGAACTAAGCAAAGCGTTGATCCGCGTGGCTCTTAAGAAAGTAGAGGAGTACGAAGTAAAGAAAAGTGACCGCACCCTGGGCTCCATCCTGAGCGTGATCAATGCGATCACGGAGAAAGCGGATACACGCAACTGGCAAACCCTTCCACATACGATTTACTATGCCCGAATCCCATTGAAGGAGGGCACCAATGTGGTAACATTCAGCGCCGTCGATGGCCAGGGTCGAAGCCAAAACCATGAGTTTACCTACCAGGTAAAGAAAGGGCAGACCCTTTTTCATACCTTTAGCAGCCTGGAAAGCGAGTATCCTAGCTATAGCTATTATTAAGTTGAGTTAACTTTATGACTTTGGTGGCCATTTTACGCATTTCTTAAACGTAAAGTTCTGAGACGGGTAAATCACTTTTCAATCGTCATTTTGCTGGGGGTTTTGGTCCTTCCCCTGGCTGCGTCTGCACAAGATGAGGATGAAACCACCACCTTTCCACTCAAGAATTTTTATGCCAAGATCAGGAAAAGGCCCAGGTCCCTTCTTCATAATTTCAGGTTTGGGTTCAGTACTGGATATGGCAATACTTTTTACAGCCATAAGCTGGATGGCTTTGGAATCTATCAGGAAAAATCCTTGCAGCCTTCTATTTTCATTGCCAAGTCACCAACCACGGACCGATATTTCAATTGGGTTAATCAATCCACACAGAAGATCGCGCCTGTCGCACCGGGCAGCTTTCTGGTTTCATCTGATTCCGCAAAGCTTGGCTTTAAAGGAAATGCAATGAACATTCCTCTCAAGTTGACAGTACACTATGAATGGGGTGGGCGTTACAGGGTGGGCGGTGGCTACTCATACGAACTAATGAGTATTGGTAGCCTACACCCTATATCCTACACCAATAAGATTTCAAATTTCCAACCTCCTTCCGCGACGGGTTGGATGAGCAAGTATTTTGGGATGATTGGAGTCTCATTTTATAGAATGGGAGATTACGTGTTTACCGGTGATGCCCAAATCGGTGGATACAATCCAGGAAGTAATTTTAGTCCGTTGATCCAGAAAGGTGTCTATGTAAACCTGGGGGTAACGGTTGAGCGGGAGTTATCAGAATACCTCCGACTTTTTGTCCGTCCTTCGTATGAGATCAAGAGCTATTCGATCACCCTTCCTGAAGTGGGAAAGACAATTACCCACAACATCAATGCATTCTACCTGAACATTGGAATCTCCTATAGTATTCCTGAATTGCCCAAGTGTACCATCTCCGGTTGTCAGATTCAAATGAACCACGCACATGGCGATCGGGAGTTCAGAAGCAGGGTCCATCCGATCTACAAAAAACAGAATCCGCAGTACGGCGAAAATCACCCGAATCTGATCAAATACAAGGGTAAGAATAAGAAGAAGCTTAGCCCTTACTGATTCTTCCCAAAATCTCAATTTTCAGGGCCAAATTCCTTGATTTTTAACGCAATTCGGGTATCAGGAATCGACCCTTTTTACCTATCTTCGCGCGTTAAATTATTCATCAGTAATCGACAGCAAACCAGTGGCAGAAGAGACGAGCGGCCTACCCCCCCGGCAGAACATAATCCCGATCAATATTGAAGACGAAATGCGAGGCGCGTACATCGACTATTCGATGTCCGTCATCGTTTCGCGAGCCTTACCCGATGTCCGGGATGGCCTTAAACCCGTTCACCGCAGAGTCCTTTTCGGGATGCAGGAACTGGGGGTTAACTATAATAAGTCTTACAAGAAGTCTGCGAGGATTGTGGGAGAGGTGCTCGGCAAGTACCATCCACACGGAGATGCCTCTGTATATGATACCATGGTGCGGATGGCCCAGGATTGGTCACTCCGTTATACCCTCGTAGATGGCCAGGGGAATTTTGGTTCCGTAGATGGCGATTCACCGGCGGCAATGCGCTATACTGAAGCCCGTCTTCGACGCATTGCCGAAGAATTGCTGGCTGATATCAACAAGGATACGGTCAACTTTCAACCAAACTTCGACGATTCACTTACGGAACCCACCGTCCTGCCCGCCAAGATTCCCAACCTGCTGATAAATGGATCATCTGGCATCGCCGTCGGCATGGCCACCAATATGGCGCCCCACAACCTCAGCGAGGTGGTGGATGGCATCATTGCCTACATCGACAACCATGAGATCACTATCCAGGAACTCATGAAGTTTGTCACCGCGCCGGATTTTCCTACCGGTGGAATCATTTATGGGTTGTCCGGAGTTCAGGAATCCTATCTCACTGGCCGGGGACGCGTAGTGGTAAGGGGCAAAGCTGAGATTATCACAAATCAAAAAGGGAAGGACCAGATCATTGTCACTGAAATACCTTATCAGGTGAACAAGGCGATGATGATCGAAAAGACGGCCGCCCTGATCAATGAAAAGAAAATTGAAGGCATTACTGACCTTCGCGATGAGTCGGACCGCGATGGATACAGGGTTGTTTACGATCTGAAGAAGGATGCCATTCCCAATATTGTTCTTAATAACCTGTTCAAGTATACCCAACTACAATCCTCATTTGGTGTCAATAATGTAGCGCTGGTTAAAGGAAGACCGCAAACCTTGAATCTGAAAGTCCAGATTGTACACTTTGTGGAGCACCGCCATGAAGTGGTGATTCGCAGG
>JANYHW010000205.1 GCA_025358885.1 Cytophagales bacterium
ATGCCGCCAGGTTGTTGACAATCGTTACAAAGTATGAGTCAATCCGGGCTTCGCCGGGATAATAGGCAGACAGTAAGGCCATATATATAGAGTCGGCCCGGATGTATGAACCTTTCCTGATCTCAAGTTTTGCGAGACCCAGGTTGGCAACAATCATGTCTTGAACGGGCGATACTAAAAGTTTCCTGTTGATTTCAAATATCTGCCGGTAAACCTCCGTTGCCTGAGGAAGACTTCCTTCCAAAGTATAGACCGTCCCCAATTTGTTCATGACAGCAATGACTCTCTTGTCCGTGAGTCCATAGATTTTTTCTAAAATGGCGCGGGCTTCTGTAAGCCGGGCAAGGGCCAGATCTTGTCCGCCAATTTCCGAATACATCATCCCGAGGTTCTCGAGGATGGTCGCATAATTGGACTGGGACTCGTTGTCGTCCGACTTGAAATAAGACAATGCTTCCAGGTAGAGTTTCTCGGCTTTTTCATAATCGCCGATGGATTGATAATACGTTGCGTTGTTGTTGATCGACAAGGCAAAAGCAGGGCCCGCCTTAGGATTGCTCTGTATGGCGGCAAGGAGGGCGTCTGCTTCCGGATGCTTCCCGGCATTTTGAAGATTGGTGACCCTGGCATTTACAATCTTGAAATATTCTTCTCCTTCTTTTCCTAAGAGGCTTTCGTAAATGTTTTGAGAAACGAGATAAGTTTCATCTGCCTTGGAATAAAGGTGCGCTTCATTATACGCCTGGCCCAAGCCCAACAGCACCATAGCGTAGTTCAGCGAATTCTGAAGTGACGCCGACTCATAAAGTTCTTTTGTCTTTTGAAAACCAGAAATGGCCGCTTCCATCTTTCCAGTTTCCGCATTGAGCATGGCATAGTAATAGTACCCTTCGAGCTTGTCCTCCGCGTCCAGCTTGGCCTGATCCATTTCAGGAAGCACTTTCGAAAAAGCGTCGAAGGATTTTTGAAGGTCGTTGTTCAGATAATAGTTAATGGCAAGGCCAATGGTGGTGCTCACCAGGGGTGGTTCATTCGTTTTGTAGAATTGGGCATAAATGTTTTGAGATGCGTCAAGTGCTGAAATGGCACCGTTGTAGTTGCCCAACTGGCGATAGAATTGAGCCTGGTTGGAAAGTGCCGTAGCGTAGGTGGTGTCTTTCTTTCTCTCCAGGATGGAGAGTTCCTTCTGAATATAGGTCAGACCATCTGAGTACCGTCCATCGGCGTAGCAGATTGTCGAAAGCAGGCGCAGGATTGCCGAATAGTTTTCGTTTGTTTCTCCTCCTGCGGCGATGTACTTGTTTAATGCACTTTCTGAAAGTCGGAATGCTTCCTTGAGGTCATCTGCATTGTAAGAGGTTAACGCTTGCTTGTATTCTTCCTTCCATTCTTGTGCGAAAGTAACAAGGGAAGCACACAGAATCGCGATTGTGCAAAGAATTCGGAAATGCATGCGCCTGATTTTATAACTGGTTGAATTTGGGTTTGCCAATCCGTCCTGTAAAGGCAGGACAATGGGCTTCCTTCTGGTAGTCCAAAATACTCACTTCCACCCATCGCAACCAAATGCAAAAGTTCGGTTTTCTCAAGCATTTCAGACAATACCTCCTAAGGGGTATGCATGGCGTCATGGCGGCCGAGCTAGAAATATTTAATCGTCACAGAAAGTTTGTTCCGGGAAGGAAATTTGAATGTGGCTTTTTCAAATGAAGGAGGACCAAACATTCCCATAGCATCATTGGAGAACCCAACACCCTCTGTCGGAATGCCAATAGAATTGGAATCCAGTTTTCCGTTTTCATTGGCGTCATGAAATACCGAGATGGCATACTCGCCTGGTGGAATATCCCGAAACGTTACAACAACAGTTCCTGATTTGGCCTTAGGCTTTTCACCCCGCAAGGGATTCTTCATGAAGGTAGCTTCCGTGCTAAACAATCCAACCATCAGGGAACCTTCACTGGTTTTTATGTTGGTGATCGTAATTTCCAATTCCTGACCGTCTGTAACAGTACAGCAGCCCGCAACAAGAATGACGGCAAGCAAGGAGGTCATGCAACCAAATTTAACCTTTTGTAATCACTTTCAGCCCATCCTCAAAACAGGAAGGCACAAAAGCATCTCATGCAGTTTAACAATGCGTTAACAAGTTAATTATCAAGTCTTTTATTATTTTTATAACTCCTTTCAATTCCAACCTTATGGCTTCCATAACACTCAAAATTAACAACAAGAATTATACCGTAGACGCCGATCCAAAGATGCCCTTGTTATGGGCAATCAGGGACCTTGTGGGGCTGACAGGCACCAAATACGGATGTGGGATCTCGCAATGTGGGGCCTGCACCGTTCACCTGGACGGAACGCCGGTGCGTTCATGCTCATTGCCGGTGTCAACTGTTGGCAACAAGAGTATTACCACGATTGAAGGTCTTTCCGCCGACAACTCACACCCGGTCCAGCAGGCCTGGATACAGGAACAGGTGCCACAATGCGGCTATTGCCAGAGTGGACAGATCATGGCGGCAACGGCTTTGTTGAAAAAAATGCCAAATCCTACAGACAAAGACATTGACGCAGCAATGCAAGGTCACATCTGCCGGTGTGGAACGTATCCGCGCATTCGCAAAGCAATCAAGACTGCCTCCGTTCTTATGTCACAGAAAGCGTCCATCAAATAAGCCTGAACATCATGGAGACCATCACAAAAAATATATCAAGAAGGAATTTTATCCGGTACAGCGGACTTTCCGGCGCAGCACTAACACTCGGGTTTTATCTCCCCGCCTCTGGAAAAAATCCCGGCGAAGAATTGATGAGCGGAAGCTCCGCTGAAGCCCAGGGTATCGACCTCAACGCCTGGATCAGTATTGATACGTCTGGAAAGGTTACCATCACCAACCACCGCGCTGAAATGGGACAAGGCTCATTCCAGTCGGTACCTCAGATCATCGCCGAGGAATTGGAAGTGAACCTCGACCAGGTGAGCATCGTATTCGCGCAGGGCAATGGAAAGAAGTATGGCAGCCAGATCACTGGAGGAAGTTCCACCATCCGTGGCAACTATAAGAAACTTTTGAAACTGAGTGCCACAGCACGCGAGATGCTCATGGAAGCGGCCGCGACACAATGGGGTGTGCCAAGGGCTGAATGCTATGCTGAAAATGGATTGGTTATTCACAAGGGAAGTGGTCGGAAATTAGGATATGGAGATCTGGCCTTGGCGGCCTCCAAACTTGAAGTGCCGAAAGACGTGCGGCTCAAGAGTCCAGGAGAATACAAAGTTATCCGCAAGCCAATGGCAAGGCAAGACACGCCGCTGAAGACGAATGGTGCTGCCATCTTTGGCCTTGACAAAAAGCTGCCGGGAATGCTTTATGCTGTTATCGAAAGGAGCCCCCGCTTCCTGGGAAAGGTCAAGAGTTACGATGGGGCGGAAACTATGAAGGTCCCCGGGGTGAAGCATGTTATTAAAGTAAACCGGGATGTGTTCGGCAATATGTTTGAAGGCGTTGCAGTTGTTGCCACCAATACCTGGGCGGCCATGCAGGGCCGGAAGGTCCTGAAAGTAGAATGGGATGATGCAGGATTCTCCTACAACAGCACGGAGCAGCTTTATACCAAGATGAAAGAACAAGTCAAGGGGGACATTATTTCCTTCAAGACCAAGGGAAACTTCAATACAGCATTTACGAAGGCAGAAAAGAAACTGGAAGCCTTGTATGAAACTCCATATGAGTCTCATAGTTGTATGGAGCCGTTGAATTGCATCGCAAATGTTACCACGGACGCCTGTGAAGTGTGGGGCCCCATCCAGGGACCCGACTGGATTCAGCAGAGTCTGAGCAATCATTTGAAATTGCCCATGGAAAAAGTGGCCGTGAACATGACCTTTCTGGGAGGAGGATTTGGGAGGAAGGCTTTCACTGACTATCCCTACGAGGCAGCAATGATATCCAGGGAGATCAAGGCCCCGGTTCAGGTAGTCTGGACACGCGAGGATGATACGTCGATGGGACCCTTCCGGCCCGGAATGGTTTATCAATGTAAAGGAAGCTTGTCTAAGGATGGAAGAATAGCAGCATTTGAATCAAGAGCGGCGGGACAGAATATGAATCAGCAAAATCCCAATGCCGACAAGTCTGGCTACAATGGAAGCGACACGGAAGGTTTCCTGGAACCTTATTTCGAATCTATCCCGCACTATAGTTTCGGCGACGCGCCATTGGACTCTACTGTGCCAGTGATGTGGTGGCGTTCAGTATACGCTTCCACGAATGGTTTTGCTTTTGAAAGCTTCCTCGACGAAATGGCATCTGAGGCGGGAAAAGATCCGCTTGACTTCCGGAGGAGCCACCTTGGCAACCCACGCTATCAAGAACTGATTAACAAACTGGAAGAAGTAAGCGGATGGAAGAAGCGAGGGAAAAATGAAGGATACGGAGTTGCCATCACCGAGTGCTTCACGAGTATTGTCGGAGAGGTCGTGAAAGTCTCAAAGAAACCCGACGGTAAAGTGAAAATAGATAAAGTGTGGGCGGTAATGGATTGTGGCTGGTACGTAAATCCGGACATAATCCGTGCCCAGGTAGAGGGCAGCATCGTAATGGCCTTGGGCGCTGCGACTAAGCATGCTATTCATTTTGCAGATGGAAAAGCCGTTGAAAAGAATTTCAATTCCTACCAGATGCCCCGTATGACCGACATACCCGAGATCGATGTGCATGTGATGGATAACGAAGAGAAAGCCGGTGGCGTTGGAGAACCGGGATTGCCGCCATTCACCCCTGCGCTTACGAACGCCATCTTTGACCTCACCGGGAAGCGGATCCGTGTATTGCCATTTGTCCTTGAAGAAGTCTAATATTATTTTAATAACCTTCCAGGCGCCTTTGAAACATCAGCGAAGACGCCTGTTCTTTTTAAACACGAATTCATGAAAATCAAAATATTTTTTTGTTTCATCTTCTTGTCGGCTGCCTTCGCGTTGACTTCTTTCCAAAAAAAACCGGCCTTCGACCTCAAGACCAGTGCAACCAGAGGTAAGGATACCTACCAGACCTATTGCATGTCGTGCCACATGGACAATGGCGAAGGACTGGAAGGCGTGTATCCACCCGTTGCAAAGTCAGACTACCTGATGGCAGACCATAAGCGCTCCATCGTCCAGATCATAAAAGGTGTATCGGGGGAGATCAAGGTGAATGGAAAAACTTACAATACTGAAATGACGGGATTTGACTTGTCGGACCAGGAAGTAAGCGATGTATTGAATTATGTACGGAATTCATTTGGCAACAAAGGCGATGCGGTGACCCCCGATCAGGTGAAGGCAGTGAGGAAATAATTCTGGATCCTACTGACATTGGATCATGATTCATCATTCAGTTTAAGACATGGATATGGATGTTGGCATAATCCTTCTGGCAGCAGGTTCCTCGTCCCGTATGGGAACATCAAAACAATTGCTTGATGTACATGGCACTCCACTGCTGACACATTCAGCAGGCATCGCCGTACAATCAGGCATTGGCGAAGTGGTGGTCGTTCTGGGGGCAAACGAGCGGGAGCATCGAAAGACCCTCCGTCGCCTCCCTGTGGAAATTGTGGTCAATCAGCTCTGGCAGCGCGGCATGGGTGGATCACTTAAGGCGGGGCTTAACCATCTGTTGGCCATGAAGCCATCCATACAATCAGTCCTGGTGATGGTATGTGATCAGCCGCTGCTTACTTCTGACCATCTGAAAAAACTTTATCTAAAGCATCAGGAGTCAAACAGTCCGATCACCGCATCGAGGTACTCAGAAGTCAATGGAGTACCCGCGATTTTTGCGAAGAGCCTTTTCCCAAGTCTGGCGGCATTGGCAGATGATCACGGCGCAAAGAAAATCATTGATCAGCTCTCCGATCAGGCTGCATCAGTTGAGTTTACAGGTGGAGAAATCGACCTCGATACTCCGGAAGATTACAAAAAGATTAATCTCTGAAAACGAATTGTGTAGTTTTTTCAGTCGGGTGTCCGCCAAATGAGATTGAATACTATACATAGCACTTAAGAATAACCGGAACCTTAAGATTGTGGAGGTTCCCTATTTTTTTAAAGAACGTATTCATGGCACGACGAAGCGCGACTTGCTAAGCTTTTCCTTCTCTTTCCTTATTACTCTGATCCGCCTGCGGTTCTCGTGATTACCGCTACTTGCATTATCCATCAATTCGTTAATTTTGCTCGCTGCTATTTGATCGGGGCGTAGCGCAGCCCGGTAGCGCGCCACGTTCGGGACGTGGAGGTCGTAGGTTCGAATCCTGCCGCCCCGACAAAAGAGAAAAGCCTTCCGCAATGCGGCGGTGTTTTTTGTTTCTGGCCGAGCGACTCGCTCGTGCGAGGCTAAGAACAAAAAAAAACCGTGAGTGAGCAAAGCGAACAAAGGCTTTTCTCTTTTAGACTCCCCCCACAAAAAGGATCACCGCAGGTAATCCTGCCGCCCCGACATTGTTCGCCGAAGCTCCTCTGGATTGCTATCGGAGCTTAGGCAAGGCTCGCCCTCCAGGCTAACTAAGCCACTTCAATTCTCAGGAACAATCAAGCAGTGAAAATCCGGTGCTGACTCGCGGTGTGCAAATTCCGCCACACCCTGTTAATTTCTTCTGTGGTATTCGCCGCCGTCAGTCCGCAATAGGGATAAAGTTCATCCACCAGTCTCCGCGACTGATCAGCCAATTGGCGACTGCTGCTACTTACTTCATTCAGCATGGAGGAAGGAATTTCATTCCCAGAATTGCACGCCATCCATGAATCATCCAGAGAACGGTAAAACAGCCCTCGGCACGTATTCAATTTTTCCTTTTCGACGGCTAGTTTATGTCGTCTTGTCACCTCGCGGGAACCATCACCAGGTCTTTGTTTAGATTGCTCACCAAACAAACTCTCACATAGATCAAGGAAGCGAACTGCCATGCCGGAAAGATTTACTGCGAGCGTTGATTCAGCCAATTGAAGAAATGGATATTGATAGATGGCTTGCGGTAGTACCGCATGCCTGGAATCTATATGGAATGCCCTTGTTTCCGGAACCAGAACTTGCTTGACCTCAAAATCATGGCTTCCTGTCGCAATCATCCCCATGCTGTTCCATTTGGTGTGAAGGGTTACCTCGTCCCTCTTAAA